>NZ_JBEYYT010000135.1:0-22349 GCF_040645715.1 Spirillospora sp. NPDC046719
GGCGGCGTGCCGCGCGCGGTAGCCGACGACCACGGCGGGCGCGCGGGCGAGCCCGCGCCGGACCGCGCGTGCCTCCAGCCGCAGCGCCGCGCACACGACCAGGCCGGGCGCCTCGTCACCGGTCATCCGCCCAGTGCAGCACGGGCGCGGCGCAGGATCCAGCTCCCGGGTGCGCGGGGCGGTGCGCGCCCCTATGATTCGTTCATGCGTTCGATCAGCTCGGCGGAGCGGCGGGCCAGGCTCGTCCGGCGGCACCGGCTGGCCGCGGGGGCCCGCACCGGCGATGTCGCGGAGATCGCCCGGTCGCTGGTGGTGCTGCACGCCACCGACCCGGCCACGGTGTTCCTGTCCGTCGCGGCCCGCAGCGACACGGCCGGGCCGTCCGACGTGGAGCGCGCCCTCTACGACGACCGGACGCTGCTGCGGATGCTGGCGATGCGCCGGACGATGTTCGTCGTGCCCGTCGAGCTCGTCCCGGCCCTGCAGGCGTCCACCGCGTCCGCGCTCGCCGCCAAGCAGCGCCGGCGGTACGGGACCCTGATCGAGCGCGGCAGCGACATCACGGACGTCCCGGCCTGGTTCCGCCGGGTGGAGGACGCGACGCACCAGGCGCTGCTGGCGCGCGGCGAGGCGACCGGCGCGCAGCTCAGCGCGGCGGTGCCGGAGCTGCGCACCCAGGTCGACCCCGCGCCCGGCAAGGCGTACTCGCGGCCGACGGGCGTGACGACCTGGGTGCTGGTGACGCTCGGCTGCGAGGGGCTCATCGTGCGAGGCCGCCCGAACGGCGGCTGGACCAGCAGCCAGTACCGGTGGGCGCCGATCGAGACGTGGCTGCCCGGCGGCGTCCCGGACGTCCCGGTGGACGAGGCGCGCGCCGAGGTCGTCCGGCGGTGGCTGCGCGCGTTCGGCCCGGCGCCCGTCGCCGACCTCAAGTGGTGGACGGGCTGGACGGCCGGGGAGGTCGGCAAGGCCCTCGCCCTCGTCGACACCGTGGAGGTCGACCTCGGCGGCGCGACCGGGCTCGTCCTCGCCGACGACCTGGAGCCCGATCCCCCGGCGGAGCCGTCGGCGGCGCTGCTGCCCGCGCTCGACGCCACCCCGATGGGCTGGCAGGAGCGCGGCTGGTTCCTCGGCGGGCACGGCCCGCTGCTGTTCGACCGCAGCGGCAACATCGGCCCGTCCGTCTGGTGGGATGGGCGGATCATCGGCGGCTGGGCGCAGCGCAAGGACGGCGAGGTCGCCGTCCGGCTGCTGGAGGACGCCGGCGCGGAGGCGGAGGCGGCCGTCGCGCGGGAGGCCGAGCGGATCGCCGCCTGGTACGGCGACGTCCGCGCGATCCCCCGCTTCCGCACCCCGCTGGAGAAGGAGCTCACCGCCTGACCGCGGCGCGCGCGATGAGGCCGGCGGGGACCGGGCCGCGCGTGAGCACCATGCCGAGGCCGGGCGGGTGCGCGCGCCCGGCCTCCAGCGTCCTGGTGTCGATCACGCCCGAGGCGCCCGCGCAGGTGTAGGCGATCAGGTGGTCGCCCGCGGTGAGCCGTGCGCCGGCGTCGGCCTTCGCGCACTGCGCTCCTGCCCGGTAGAGCGGGGCCGAGGCCTTCCAGCCGTCCCGGGCGACGACGCGCAGGACCCCGTTCACCAGCGACGCGAAGTAGCCTTCGTTGGCCGCCGCCCGCCACTGCCGGTCGGGCCCGGTGCCGGGAACATCGGGTCGTCGCCGACGACCGCGCCGCCGCCGGACGAACGCGTCCTGGACCACGTCCTCGGTGTCGTCGGTGCCGAGGAGGGCCGCGAGTCTGACCAGCCCCCAGAAGTGGGCGGTGAGAGACGAACGTGGGCGCGGAAGGTTTACCACGCTCGGGCGCATTTGTTCCCGGAACCAAACCGAACAAAGCGGAGACCATTTCCGCTCTGCCCGCGACCTGGGCTCTGATCAGCCATGATGTGGGGCATGCCCGCAGATCGCATGCTCCCCTCGCCCGAGGCGGCGGACGTGGTCGCGCTCGCCCGTGACATCGCCCGCCGCGAGCTGGCGCCGCGCGCCGCGCCCGCCGAGGAGGCCGGCGCCTTCCCGCGCGAGATCTTCCGGATGCTGGGCCGCGCCGGGCTGCTCGGCCTGCCCTACCCGCCCGACCTCGGCGGCGGCGGACAGCCCTACGAGGTGTACCTGCAGGTGCTGGAGGAGATCGCCGCGGTGTGGGCGTCGGTCGCGGTCGGCGTCAGCGTGCACACGCTGTCGTGCTTCCCGCTGTACGCCTGCGGCACCGACGTGCAGCGCAAGCAGCTGCCCGAGCTGCTGGAGGGCGACCTGCTCGGCGGGTACGCGCTGGCGGAGGAGCACGCGGGGCCGGACGCGGCGGGGCTCAGCACGCTCGCGGTCCCGGACGGCGACGGCTACCGGATCACCGGCACCAAGACGTGGATCACGCACGGCGGCGAGGCCGACTTCTACGTGCTGTTCGCCCGCGCGACCGGCGACCCGGGCGGCCTGACCTGCTTCCTCGTGGAGGGCCGCATGGACGGCCTGCAGTTCGGGCCGCCCGAGCGCAAGATGGCCCTCACCGCGTCCACCACGGCGCGGCTGCACTTCGACGGCGCGTGGGTGCCCGAGGACTGGCGGATCTCCGACGAGGGCTGCGGGTACCCGATCGCGGCGGCGGCGCTGGACGCCGGGCGGCTCGGCATCGCCGCGTGCGCCGTCGGCCTCGCCCAGGGCGCGCTGGACCACGCCGTCCGGTACGCGGCGGGGCGCGGCCAGTTCGGCCGTCCGGTCATCGCCAACCAGGGGATCGCGTTCCTGCTCGCCGACATGGCCGCCGCCGTGGAGACGGCCCGCGCCTGCTACCTGGAGGCGGCCCGGCGCAAGGACCGCGGGCTGCCGTTCGCGCGGCAGGCGTCCATCGCCAAGCTCGCGGCGACCGACGCGGCGATGCGGGTGACGGCGGACGCGGTGCAGGTGCTGGGCGGCGACGGCTACACCCGCGACCATCCGGTGGAACGGTACATGCGGGAGGCGAAGGTGATGCAGATCTTCGAGGGCGCCAACCAGATCCAGCGGATGGTGATCGGCCGCCACCTCGCCCGCGACGCCGGCTACGCCTGCTGACCCGGCCGGCCCGTCACGCCCGCCGGCCCGGCGGGTCCGGGGCGCCGAGCCGCGCCCGCTGGTCGGCGCGGCTGCGGCGGGTCAGCGTGAGGACGAACCCGGCCGCGGCGGCGACGCAGGCGGCGAGCACCGCGACGAACGCCAGGCCGGTGTAGAACCCGGCGGTGCCGTCCGGCGCCACCAGCAGCGGCCCGTCGGCGCCCCGGCAGGTCAGCACGGCCGCCCCGGTCACCGGCGCGGTCAGCGAGGCGGTGTAGCGGTAGCCGGGCCGGTCGGCCGCGCTCCAGGAGTTCTTGCGGGTCAGCCGGACGCGGCCGCGCTCCCCGCCCTGCGCACCGCCGTGCTCGACGGCGCATCCGAACGGCGCCGTGCCGTCCCGCCGCACGTAGAGGAAGTAGGTGCGGCCCGCCTTCAGCCGCACGGGGACACCGGCCGCCGCGTCGCCCGACACGGCGGGCCCGGCACCGGCGCCGGTGTCGCCCCGCGCCAGCGTGAGCGTGGTCAACAGGCCCGCGGCGGCCAGCACCACCAGCGCGACCGGCACCGCGTACCAGCCCGCGGCGGGACGACCGGGCGGCGTGCTCCAGGCCGGGGCGGGCGGCGCCGGCCCCTCCGGAGCGTTCACTCGCGGCCACATCCCGGTCCCCCCGATCCGAACGTCACCGTGTCGTGCCGCCACCTTTCCAGACCGCGGAGCCGCACGTCAGGGACTTGGTGAGGGCGCCGATGTGTCGGCCGGGCGGGAGCGGTTACCTTACTAGGCAGTAGCAACCGTGGGAGGTCGCATGGCCCTCAGGGACCGCCTGCCGGCCCCGCCGATCCGCGTGCGCCGCCCGCGCGGGCTGCCCCGCTCGCCGCTGCCGCGGTACACGGTCGAGCGGGACCTGCCGGTGACGATGCCGGACGGCGTGACGCTGCTCGCCGACCGCTACGTCCCGGTCGGGGTGCGGCGACCGCCGACCATCCTCGTGCGCACTCCCTACGGACGGCGAGGCCCCGCCGCACTGGCCAACGGCCTGCCCTTCGTTCCGTTCGGTTTCCAGCTGGTCGTGCAGAGCGCGCGCGGGACGTTCGGTTCCGGGGGCGAGTTCGACCCGCTCGGCGGCGAACGCGAGGACGGCCTCGCCACCGTCGCGTGGCTGAAGGAGCAGCCGTGGTTCGGCGGGTCGTTCGCGACCTACGGCGCCAGCTACCTGGGCTACTCCGCCTGGGCGATCGCCGCCGAGGCCGGACCGGAGCTGAAGGCGATGTCGCTGCAGATCACCGCGTCGTCGTTCCGGGACGCCGCCTACGTCGGCGGGTCGTTCGCGCTGGAGTCCACCCTCACCTGGACCGATCTCACGCACCGGCAGCAGCAGCCGTTCGGGCTGCTCACCGCGTCGCTGCTGTCGCGCCGCCGCGCCGTCCGCGCCGCCCGGTCCGGCCGCCCCCTCGCCGAGCTGGACGTGGCGACCGGCGGCCGGCGGATGCGGTTCTACCAGGACCTGCTCACCAACCACGGCACGGACGCGGGCTACTGGGACGGCCGCGACTTCAGCGGCACGGTCGGCGAGGTCGAGGCGCCCGTCACCCTGCTCGGCGGCTGGTACGACGTGTTCCTGCCGTGGGAGATCAGGGACTACCTGGCGCTGCGCTCCGCCGGGCACCGCCCGTACCTCACCATCGGCCCCTGGTGGCACACCGACGCCCGGCACGGGCTGGTGTCGTTCCGCGAGACGCTCGCCTGGTTCCGCGCGCACCTGCGCGGCGACCCGTCGGGGCTGCGCGCCGACCCCGTCCGGCTGTACGTCACGGGTGCCCGCGAGTGGCGGCACTACGCCGACTGGCCGCCGCCCGGCACCCGGCAGGAGCGCTGGCACCTGCACCCCGGCCGGGGCCTCGGGCCCGACGGCCCGCGGCCGTCCGAGCCGAGCAGGTACCGGTTCGACCCGGGCGACCCGACGCCCGCGCTCGGCGGCCCGACCCTGCTCGGCAGCTCCCGCCCCGTCGACAACCGCCCGCTGGAGCGCCGCCCGGACGTGCTGTCGTTCACCTCGCCGCCGCTCACCGAGCCGCTCGACGTGATCGGCCCGATCGGCGCCGACCTGTTCGTCCGGTCCGACCGTGAGCACACCGACTTCGTCGTCCGGCTCTGCGACGTCGCCCCGGACGGGACGTCCCGGAACGTGTGCGAGGGCGGGCTGCGGCTCCCGGCGTTCGCCGAGAAGCCGGTCGGCACGGCCGGCGTGCGGCGCATCGCGGTCGACCTGTGGCCGGCCGGGCACCGCTTCGCGCGCGGGCACCGCGTCCGCGTGCACGTGGCCAGCGGCGCCCACCCGAAGGTCGCGGCGAACCCCGGCACCGGGGAGCCGCTCGCCACCGCGAGCCGCATGGTCCCGGCGGACCAGGAGGTCTTCCACGACCCGGACCACCCGTCCGCGATCATCCTGCCGATCACCGGCCGGTCCCCGGAGTCCGCGGTGCCCGCCCCCGAGGAGGAGCCCGGCTAGGGCGTCACAGCCGCGCCGCGACGGCCTTGGCGAAGCGGGCGTCGCCGCCGGGGGCGTGTTCGAGGTAGAGGGCGGGCTCGGTGAGCTCCAGCTCGATCAGGAGCGGGTCGCCGCCGGGGCCCGGGATCAGGTCGACGCGGGCGTAGAGGAGGTCGCGGCCGCCCGGGACGGCGTCGAGGACGCGGTGGGCGAGGTCCAGCTCGGCGTCGGTCGCGGTGGCGGCGGTGACCTTGCCGCGGGTGTCGCCGAGGCCGGCGAGGCCCTCGATGCCGGCGCCGGGGTTGAGGACGCGCGCCTTGCGGGCCGCGTGGCTGTACTCGCCGCCGAGGAAGACCAGGGCGGTCTCGCCCGCCGTGTCGACGGCCTTCAGGTACGGCTGGAGCATGACCGTGCGGCCGGCGTCCCGCAGCTCGCGTAGGTGGGCGCGGGCGGCGTCCTCCTCGCCCGGGCCCCAGCGGGCCGTGTCGCGCGAGCCGGACGACACCGACGGCTTCAGCACGTACTCGGGCCAGTCGGCGGGGATGCCGTCGGGGTCCCAGCGGGTCGGGACGACCGGGACGCCCGCGGCCTCCAGGTCGCGCAGGTAGCGCTTGTCGGTGTTCCAGCGCAGCACGTCCGCCGGGTTGAGGACGCCTGGGAGGCTCTCGGCCCAGGTCAGGAACTCCTCGCGCCGGTCGGTGTAGTCCCAGGTGGACCGGACGACGACGAGGTCGTAGCGGGACCAGTCGACGGCCGGGTCGTCCCACACGGCGATGTCGGCGGCGACGCCGAGGCCGGTGAGGGCGGCGGCGAGCATCCGCGCGTCGTCGCTGCCCTCGGGCAGGTGGGCGCAGGTGGCCAGGGCGCACAGGGGTGAGGCGGTCAACGGGGGGTCCTTCTCGCGGGCAGGGGGTGGGTCAGCGGACGGGGGCGCCCGCGCCGCGCAGCGCGTCCTTCACCTCGGAGATCGTCATCTCGCCGAAGTGGAAGACGCTGGCGGCCAGCACCGCGTCGGCGCCGGCGGCGACGGCGGGCGCGAAGTGCTCCACGGCGCCCGCGCCGCCGCTGGCGATGACGGGCACGGTGACGGCCTCGCGGACGCGGCGCAGCATCTCCAGGTCGAAGCCGGCCTTGGTGCCGTCGGCGTCCATCGAGTTCAGCAGGATCTCGCCGACGCCGAGCTCCTGGCCGCGCCGGGCCCACTCGACGGCGTCGATGCCGGTGCCCTTGCGGCCGCCGTGCGTCGTCACCTCGAAGCCCGAGGGGGTGCCCTGCCCGTCCGGGAGCACGGCGCGGCGGGCGTCCACCGACAGCACGACGCACTGCGACCCGAACCGGTGCGCGGCCTCCCGCAGGAACTCCGGCCGCGCGATCGCCGCGGTGTTGATCGACACCTTGTCGGCGCCCGCGCGCAGCAGCCGGTCGACGTCGTCGACGGTGCGGACGCCGCCGCCGACCGTCAGCGGGATGAACACCTGCTCGGCGGTGCGGCGCACCACGTCGTAGGTGGTGGAGCGGTCCGCGCTGGACGCGGTGATGTCCAGGAACGTCAGCTCGTCGGCGCCCTCGGCGTCGTAGCGGCGGGCCAGCTCGACGGGGTCGCCGGCGTCCCGCAGGTTCTGGAAGTTGACGCCCTTGACGACGCGCCCGGCGTCGACGTCCAGGCAGGGGATGACCCGTACGGCGACCGTCACTTCACGGCCTCCAGGGCCTCTTCCAGGGTGAACGCCTGCGCGTACAGCGCCTTGCCGACGATCGCGCCCTCGACGCCGTCCTCCACCAGCTTGGCGAGCTCGCGCAGGTCGTCGAGGGAGGAGACGCCGCCGGACGCGACGACCGGCTTGTCGGTGCGGGAGCAGACCTCGCGCAGCAGCCCGGTGTTGGGGCCGCGGAGCGTGCCGTCCTTGGTGACGTCGGTGACGACGTAGCGGGGGCAGCCGTCGGCCTCCAGCCGGGCGAGGACCTCCCACAGGTCGCCGCCCTCGCGGGTCCAGCCGCGGGCGGCGAGCGTCGTGCCGCGCACGTCCAGCCCGACCGCGATCTTGTCGCCGTGCGAGGCGATGATCTCGCGGCACCAGTCCGGGTTCTCCAGCGCGGCGGTGCCGATGTTCACGCGGGCGCAGCCGGTCGACAGGGCCGCCTCCAGCGAGGCGTCGTCGCGGATGCCGCCCGACAGCTCCACCTTCACGTCCAGCCGCCCGGTCACCTCGGCGAGCAGCTCCCGGTTGGAGCCGCGCCCGAACGCCGCGTCCAGGTCGACCAGATGGATCCACTCCGCACCCGCGTCCTGCCAGGCCAGCGCGGCGTCGAGGGGGGCGCCGTAGGAGGTCTCGGTGCCGGCCTCGCCCTGCACCAGGCGGACCGCCTGGCCGTCGGCGACGTCAACGGCGGGAAGGAGCGTCAGAGTCATGCGGAAACCCTATCGATACAGGTGAACGTGCCCGGCGCGGGCGAGCGCCGGCGCGGTCAGGAGAGGGTGGACAGCCAGTTGCGCAGGAGCCGCGCCCCCGCGTCGCCGGACTTCTCCGGATGGAACTGGGTCGCGCACAGCGGGCCGTTCTCGACCGCCGCGACGAACCGGTCCCCGTGCTCGGCCCAGGTGACCAGCGGCGGCTCGAGGGTGCCGGTCGGGTCGGGCTCCAGCTCCCAGCGGCGCGCCGCGTAGGAGTGCACGAAGTAGAACCGGGCGTCCGCGAGCCCCTCGAACAGGACCGAGCCGTCCGCGACGTCCACGGTGTTCCAGCCCATGTGCGGGACGACCGGCGCCTCCAGCCCGTCGACCGTGCCGGGCCACTCGTCGCAGCCCTCGGTGGTGACGCCGTGCTCGATGCCCTTGGAGAACAGGATCTGCATGCCGACGCAGATGCCGAGGACCGGCCGGCCCCCGGCGAGGCGGCGGCCGATGATCTGCTCGCCGCGCACCGCCCGCAGCCCCTGCATGCAGGCCGCGAACGCGCCCACGCCCGGTACGACCAGGCCGTCGGCGGCGAGCGCCGCGTCCCAGTCGGCGGTGACGGTGACGTCCGCGCCCGCGCGGGCGACGGCGCGCTCGGCCGAGCGCAGGTTGCCCGACCCGTAGTCGAGCACGACGACCTTCGGGTTCACAGCCACATCACTCCCCCGGCGAACGCCAGCCCCGCCAGGCACAGCACGATCAGCGCCGCGCCCTTCAGCCCCTGCTTGAGGAAGCTGTAGACGCCGGCGAGCAGGAACACCGCGACGGCGAAGACCGCGACGTTGAAGAAGGTGAAGTGCAGTCCGCCCGTTTCCAGAGCCGCGGTGCCCACGGCTACAGGGCTCCCTTGGTGGACGGGATGCCGTGCACCTTCGGGTCGAACGCGACCGCGTCGCGCAGCGCGCGCGCCAGCGCCTTGAACTGCGCCTCGACGATGTGGTGGGCGTTGCGTCCGTACGGCACGTGGACGTGCAGAGCCACCTGGGCGTTCGACACGAACGACTCGAAGACGTGCCGGGTCATGGTGGTGTCGTACTCGGGGCCGATCATCGGGGCCATGCCCTCCGGCTCCACGTGCACCAGGTAGGGGCGGCCCGACACGTCCACGGTGACCTGGGCGAGCGCCTCGTCCAGCGGGATGGAGGCGTCGGCGAAGCGGCGGATGCCGGCCTTGTCGCCGAGCGCCTCGCGGAACGCCTGGCCGAGCGCGATCGCGGTGTCCTCGATCGTGTGGTGGCTGTCGATGTGCAGGTCGCCGGCCGTCTTGACGGTGAGGTCGAACGACCCGTGCTTGCCGAGCTGCGCCAGCATGTGGTCGAAGAACCCCACGCCCGTCGCCACGTCGACCTGGCCGGTCCCGTCCAGGTCGATCTCGACGAGGACCTGCGTCTCCTTGGTCCCGCGCTCGACTCGTCCCTTGCGCGTCACGAGCTCTCCTCCAGTACGTCCTTGAGGGCGGCGCGGAAGGCGGCCGTCTCCTCGGGGGTGCCGACGCTCACCCGCAGCCACTCGGGCGGGCCGACCTCGCGGATCAGCACCCCGCGCTCCAGCAGCCCCTCCCAGATCCTCCGGCGGTCCGGGAACGTCCCGAACAGCACGAAGTTGGCGTCGGAGTCGGCCACCCGGAACCCCTCGGCGCGCAGCCACGCCACCAGGCCGTCGCGCTCGCGGCGCAGCGCCTCGACGGTGCCGAGCAGCTCCTCGCCGTGCGCGAGGGCGGTGCGCGCCACCGCCTGGGTGACGGCCGACAGGTGGTAGGGCAGCCGGACCAGCAGCAGCGCGTCGATCACGGCGGGGTCGGCGGCCAGGTAGCCGAGCCGGGTGCCCGCCATCGCGAACGCCTTGGACATCGTCCGGGTGACGATCAGCCGGGGGTGGCCGTCCAGCAGCGTCAGCGCCGACGGCGTGCCCGCCCGGCGGAACTCGCCGTAGGCCTCGTCGACGACGACCATGCCGGGCGCGGCGTCCAGGACGGCCTCGATGGCCTCCAGCGGCAGCGCGGTGCCGGTCGGGTTGTTCGGCGAGGTGAGGAACACGATGTCGGGCCGGTGCTCCTGCACGGCCGCGAGCGCGCGGGCCGGCTCCAGGCCGAAGTCCTCGTCGCGGAACGCGTCGATCCAGCGGGTCCCGGACACACCGGTGATGATCGGGTGCATCGAGTAGGACGGCTCGAAGCCGAGCGCGCTGCGGCCCGGCCCGCCGAACGCCTGGAGGATCTGCTGGATGATCTCGTTGGAGCCGTTCGCCGCCCACACCCGGCCGGCGGTGAGGCCGATGCCGGGCGTGTCGGTGTTGAGGAAGGCGGCGAGGTCGGTGCGGAGGGCGACGGCGTCGCGGTCGGGGTAGCGGTTCAGCGACCCGGCGACGTCCATGACGGCCTCGCCGAGCGCCTTCACCAGCCGCTCGGACGGGGGGTAGGGGTTCTCGTTGGTGTTCAGCGCGTACGGGACGTCCAGCTGCGGCGCGCCATAGGGCTCCCGGCCGCGCAGGTCGTCCCGCAGCGGCAGGTCGTTCAGTGAGGTCACGAAGGGATCTCCCAGTCGAAGCGTGCCTTGAGCGCCGCGCCGTGCGCGGGCAGGTCCTCGGCCTCGGCGAGCGCGACGACGCGCCCGGTGGCCTGGGCGAGGGCGTCGCGGTCGTACTCCACGACATGGACGCCGCGCAGGAACGTCTGCACCGACAGCCCCGACGAGTGGCACGCGCATCCGCCGGTCGGCAGCACGTGGTTGGACCCGGCGAGGTAGTCGCCGAGCGACACCGGCGCGTACCGGCCCACGAAGATCGCGCCGGCGTTGCGGACGCGGGCGGCGACGGCGGGCGCGTCGGCGGTGTGGATCTCCAGGTGCTCGGCGGCGTAGGCGTCGACGACCTTCAGGCCGTCGTCGATGCCGTCCACCAGCACGATGCCGGACTGCCGCCCGGCGAGCGCCTCGGTGATCCGCTCGGTGTGCTTGGTCCGCGCGACCTGCGCCTTCAGCTCCCGCTCGACCTCGTCGGCGAGCCGCACCGAGTCGGTGACCAGCACGGCGGCGGCGAGCACGTCGTGCTCGGCCTGGCTGATCAGGTCGGCGGCGACGTCCACCGGGTCGGCGGTGTCGTCGGCGAGGATCGCGATCTCGGTCGGGCCCGCCTCGGCGTCGATGCCGATCACGCCCTTGAGCAGCCGCTTCGCGGCGGCGACGTAGACGTTGCCGGGCCCGGTGACCAGGTCGGCGCGGCGGCACTCGTCGGTGCCGTAGGCGAACATGGCGATCGCCTGGGCGCCGCCGACGGCGTACACCTCCTCGACGCCGAGCAGCGCGCACGCCGCCAGGATCGTCGGGTGCGGCAGGCCGCCGAACTCCTTCTGCGCGGGCGAGGTCACGGCGAGGGAGCCGACGCCGGCCTCCTGCGCCGGGACGACGTTCATCACCACGCTGGACGGGTACACGGCGCGGCCGCCCGGCACGTACAGGCCGACGCGGCCGACCGGGATCCACCGCTCGGTGACGGTGCCGCCGGGCACGACCCTCGTGGTCGTGTCGGTGCGGCGCTGGTCGCGGTGCACCGCGCGGGCGCGGCGGATGCTCTCCTCCAGCGCCTCGCGGACGGCGGCGTCGAGCCCCGCGAGGGCCTGGTGGACGGCCTTGACCGGGACCCGGGTGCTCTCCAGCTCGACCCCGTCGAGCGCCTTGGTGTGCTCCCGCACCGCCTGCGAGCCCCTATGGCGCACGTCCTCGCAGATCGGCCGCACCTTGTCCAGGGCGGCCTCGACGTCGAGTTCGGCGCGGGGCAGCACGGAGCGCGGGTCGCCGGGGAGCGAGCCGCGCAGGTCGATACGGGAAATCACGCGCCCAGTCTACGGAGTGCCCCCGGTCCCCCGTGCACCGTCTCACGTGCCGAGACGCCCGTGTCGCCGGTGTCCGGGGACGTGCCGCGGGTCACACCCGCAGCGTCCCGTCCAGCACGGTGACGGCCGCACCGGACACGATCACGCGGTCGCCGCGCAGCGCGGTGCGGACGAGGCCGCCGCGCTCGGACGCCTGGTAGCCGGTCAGCGCGTCCCGGCCGAGCCGCTCGGCCCAGAACGGGGCGAGCGCGCAGTGCGCCGACCCGGTCACCGGGTCCTCGCCGTCGCCGAGCAGGACCCGGGCGGCGAAGAACCGGGACACGAAGTCGTGCCCGCCGGTCCCGCCGCCGTCGGCGCGGGCGGTGACGATCACGCCGCGCCCGTCGATCCGCCCGAGCGCCGCCATGTCGGGGGCGAGCCCGCGCACCGCCTTCTCGTCCGCGAGTTCGACGAGGAGGTCGTCCTGGACGTTGCGGCCCGTCCAGCCGACCTCGGTGCCGAGCGCCTCGGCCAGCCCCGCCGGGGGCACGACGGGCTCGGGCGGGCAGGACGGGAAGTCCATCGCCAGCCCGCCGTCCCCGTCCCGGGTGACGGTGAGGACGCCGCTCTTCAGCGTCCGGAACCGGATGGAACGGTCGGCCGCGACCGTCCCGGTGTCGTAGAGGGCGTGCGCGGCGCCCATGGTGGCGTGCCCGCAGAGCGCCACCTCGACCAGCGGCGTGAACCAGCGCAGCTCGAAGTCCGCGCCGGGCTCGTCGACGGGGCGGACGAACGCGGTCTCGGAGTGCCTCATCTCGGCCGCGACCCGCTGCATCCACGCGGCGTCGGCGGGCGCGTCCAGCAGGCAGACCCCGGCGGGGTTCCCGGCGAACGGGCGGTCGGTGAAGGCGTCCACGACGAGGATCCTCATAGCGCCGACGCTACCCGCGGCGCCCGCGGGGACGGCATGGCCAATCGGACGGAAGTGGCCCGGCCGCCCCGGACTGGACGAGAGCGTGACACACGCTTCACACTGTGAAAAATCACCCCTTACCAAGATCATCGAGACCGGCGTACGCTGGCGTCGAGGGCGTCCCCGGCCGGCGCGGGAAGGCGCGGGAAAGAGGCGACATGACCGAGCGGCTCCCGCTGTTCCCGCTGGGCACCGTGCTGTTCCCCGGCCTGGTGCTCCCGCTGCACCTGTTCGAGGAGCGGTACCGGCTCCTCATCGGCGACCTGCTCGAACGGCCCGAGCCGCGCGGCTTCGGCGTGGTCGGCATCGAGCTCGGCCACGAGGTCGGCGAGGACGCGGCGCACCGCCTGTCCGGGGTCGGCTGCCTGGCCGAGCTGCGCGAGGCGCGGCGCCACCCGGACGGCCGCTACGACATCGTCACCACCGGGACGCGCCGCTTCCGCGTCAAGGAGCTGGACCGGTCCCGCCCCTACCTGCAGGGCGAGGTGGAGTTCCTCCCGGAGGAGCCCGGCGCCGACCCCGGGCCCGCCGCCCGGCGCGTGCGGCGGCTGTTCCGGCTCTACCGGGAGCGCCTGTCGGCCGCCGGCGCCGGCCCGGTCGACGATCCGGCCCTGCCGGACGACCCGGTCGCGCTGTCGTACCTGATCGCGGCGTCGGTCGTGCTCGACGGGCACGAGAAGCAGCGGCTGCTGGAGTGCGAGGACGCGGCGCTGCGGCTCGCCGCCGAGCGCGAGCTGCTGGTCCGGGAGAACCGGATCCTGGACTCCCTGCCGATGATCCCGGCCGGGCAGTTCCTCGACGGCTCGTTCACCCTGAACTGACCGGGAGCCCGCGGGCCGTCCCCTCGGCGGGGCACCGAGCCGGTCGCGCGCGGGGCCGGAGATCACGGCAGACTGTCCCCCATGAGCAAGCGGGCAGGGGCAGGAGGCGGCAAGGCGGGCGGCCAGGGCACGCCCGCGACGGTCGCCGCCGCCAAGGCCGGGATCGAGTTCACCGTGCACGCCTACGAGCCGGCTCCGGACGCCGAGTCCTACGGCGCGGCGGCGGCCGACGCGCTCGGCGTCCCGCACGACCGGATCTTCAAGACGCTGGTGGCGGAGGTGGACGGGCGGCTGACCGTCGGGGTCGTCCCGGTGTCGGGGTCGCTGGACCTGAAGGCGCTGGCCGCGGCGGCGGGGGGAAAGAAGGCGGCGATGGCGCACCCGCGCGACGCCGAGCGCGCCACCGGCTACGTGGTCGGCGGGATCAGCCCGCTGGGCCAGCGGCGCCGGCTGCCGACTGTGATCGACGCGTCGGTGTCAGCCCTCGCGACCGTCTACGTCTCGGCCGGTCGGCGCGGACTCCAGATCGAGGTCGTCCCCGCCGACCTCGTCGCCCTCACCGGCGCCACCGTCGCCGCGATCGCCCGGGGGTAGCCGGCGGACGAGCACCTCCAGCAGCCCGTACGCGGCGACCGCCGCCACCGGCCAGAACACCAGCACGCCCTTGGCGCGCAGGTCGGCGACGCCGGTGACGGTGGCGCCGTCGCGGCCGTGCCGGACGACGTCGTCGTAGTGGCCGAGCCCGATCAGGTGCCCGGTCTTCCAGGCGAGCAGCGACGCGGCCACGCCGCCGGCGGCGATGCCGAGGATCAGCGCGATGTCGTTGCGGCGGCCGCGCGCGGCGTAGGCGGCGACGCCGCAGAGCAGGCCCGCCGCCAGGCCGATCAGCGCGAACCTGCCGTCGATCCCGACCGGGCCCTCGCCTTCCGGATCGGCGATCAGCGGCTCACCTTGGATGATCACATATGTGACCTTGGGGATGGTGTTCGCCCACAGCAGCCCCGCGAGCGGCCCGAGCGGCGTCACGATGGCGGTGGTGACCAGCCAGGTCGTCAACTGCCTGCCGGTCGGTCGCCGCACTGCGTACGCTCCTCGGTGGAAGTGTCCTCTGACAGCGAAAGCCTAGCCTGCCCAGGTCAGCCGATCGACAATCGAATGGTGTCCCATTCCCGTCTTGATTCACGCCCGCGACCGCCCCGGTTACTGGGATAATGTGCCCGACATGTCCGGATTCAGTCCCGCGTTCGAACGCCTCGGCGCCGCCCTGGCGGCCGTCGTCCTGCAGCAGCAGGAGACGCTCGCCGAGTTCCTCCCGCGCGAGGACTGGAGCGCCGACCTCACCGCCCGCACCTATACCAGCGGCGGCGTGACCGTCCGCGTCTCGCTGCTCGGCTCCTACGCCGCGCGCGAGCGCACCTGGCTGTGGGGGTGGGCGAACCCGCAGTTCGGCGACGCCCATCCCGCGGTCGTCCCGACGCTGGTGATCCGCGCGCTCGGCGAGCGGCTCGGCATCACCGAGTTCACCACGCCCGAGGTCGACCTGTCCTGGTACGACGGGCCGGCCGGGCACGGCGGCGAGCTGATCGCGATGGCGGCGGGCGGGGTGCTGCGCGGCGCCGGCTACATCGGCGCGGGCTACGACGGCGGCTCGGCCTACCTGCACGTCGACGACCCGCAGGTGCCGGCGGCCGGCTGGGACCCGATCCCCGTCCCGCGGCTGCTGGCCGGGGCGACGAGCCTGTTCCCGCACGAGCCGCGGCTCACCCTCGCCGGGCTGCTGTCGCACCATCGCATCGCCTACCGGCAGAGCGACGAGCTGACCGAGATGCGGCTGCCCGGCGGCGGCGGAGCCCGCGCGCTGTTCGACGGCCTCGGACGCTTCGTCGACTGGCAGGCCGACCTCGCGCACGCGGCGCCCGCCGCGGTCCGCGGCTGACCGTCGACCGCTCCCGGCCGTTCCCGGCTGATCGCACGGCGGCGCGGGGTCCGCACCGGCCACTACCGGACATCATCACCGGTGCCCCCTCCCGGTGCCGGGAGGGGGCGGGACGCGGCTAGCCCAGGCAGGACGGGCCGAGGAGCTGCTTCAGATCCCCCATCAGCGCCGGGGACGGGGCGACGCGCAGCCGGTCGTCCAGCCGGACGACCGTGGTGCGCGGCCCGTTCTGCAGGTGCAGGTGCACCTCCGACGTGCCCGGATGGGTGATCAGCACCTCCTTCAGCCGCGACACCGTCGGCGGCGTGCAGCGGCCGAGCGGCAGCGTCACCGCCAGCGGGCCGGTGCCCTCGGTGATGGTCAGGTCCGGCTGGGTGACCTCCATCGCGATGATCTTCGCGACGTCCTCGCGGCGGTCCAGCTTGCCCTTGACGATCAGGATCGCGTCCTCGGCGAGCAGCGTGGAGCACAGCTGGTACGACGACGGGAAGCACAGCACCTCGATGGAGCCGCCGAGGTCCTCCAGCTGGAACATCGCCCACGAGTTGCCCTGCTTGGTGACCTTGCGCTGCAGGCCCGACAGCAGCCCCGCGACGACGACGATCTGCCCGTCCGGCCGCTCGCCCCCGTTCAGCACCGCGATCGTGCAGTCGGCCTCCCGCTCCAGGATGTGCTCGACGCCGAGCAGCGGGTGGTCGGAGACGTACAGGCCGAGCATCTCCCGCTCGAAGGCCAGCAGGGTGGTCTTGTCCCACTCCTCGCCCTCGGGGATCGCGACGGCGAACGCGTCCTCGCCGCCCTCCTCCTCCAGCGCGCCGAACAGCGAGTCCTGCCCGACGGCCTCCTTGCGCTTGATGTCGATGACCGAGTCGATCGCCTGCTCGTGCACCATCAGCAGCGCCTTGCGCTGGTGCCCGAGCTCGTCGAACGCGCCCGCCTTGATCAGCGACTCCACGACCCGCTTGTTGCAGACCTGCGACGGGACCTTGTTGAGGAAGTCGTTGAAGTCGGTGTAGGCGCCCTTCTCCTTGCGGGCCGCGACGATCCCGTCCACCACGTTGTGGCCGACGTTGCGGACCGCCGACAGCCCGAAGCGGATCTCGGTGTCGCCCAGCGGGGTGAAGTCGGCCTCGGAGGTGTTGACGTCCGGCGGCAGGACCTTCAGCCCCATCCGGCGGCACTCCGACAGGTAGAGGGCGCTCTTGTCCTTGTCGTCGCCGACGGACGTCAGCAGGCCCGCCATGTACTCGGCCGGGTAGTTCGCCTTGAGGTAGGCGGTCCAGTAGGAGACCAGGCCGTACGCGGCGGAGTGCGCCTTGTTGAACGCGTAGTCGGAGAACGGGACCAGGATGTCCCACAGCGTCTTGACGGCCTCCTTCGAGAAGCCGTTGTCGAGCATGCCCTTCTCGAAGCCGACGTACTGGGCGTCCAGCTCGGCCTTCTTCTTCTTGCCCATGACGCGGCGGAGCAGGTCCGCTTTGCCGAGCGTGTAGCCCGCCACCTTCTGCGCGATCGCCATGACCTGCTCCTGGTAGACGATCAGGCCGTAGGTGGTGTCGAGGATCTCCTTGAGCGGTTCCTCCAGCTCGGGGTGGATCGGGGTGATCTCCTGCTGGCCGTTCTTGCGCAGCGCGTAGTTG
Organism: Spirillospora sp. NPDC046719; assembly: GCF_040645715.1. NCBI lineage: Bacteria > Bacillati > Actinomycetota > Actinomycetes > Streptosporangiales > Thermomonosporaceae > Spirillospora > Spirillospora sp. NPDC046719. The sequence goes on from NZ_JBEYYT010000135.1 coordinate 17,208, forward strand.
GTGTGCGAGTTCGCGCCCATCGGGCCCGGCCGGTACAGGGCGCCGACGGCGGAGATGTCCTCGAAGTTGTCCGGCTTCATCAGCCGCAGCAGCGAGCGCATCGGGCCGCCGTCGAACTGGAACACCCCGAGGGTGTCGCCGCGGGCGAGCAGGTCGTAGGTCGGCTGGTCGTCCAGCGGGAGGGCGAGCAGGTCGACGTCGACGCCCTTGTTCTTCTTGATCCCCTTGAGCGCGTCGTCGATGATCGTCAGGTTCCGCAGGCCCAGGAAGTCCATCTTCAGCAGGCCGAGCGTCTCGCAGGTCGGGTAGTCGAACTGCGTGATGATCGCGCCGTCGGCGTCCCGGCGCATGATCGGCACGTGGTCGGTGATCGTCTCACCGGACATGATGATCCCGGCGGCGTGCACGCCGGTCTGCCGGATCAGCCCCTCCAGGCCCTGCGCCAGATCCATGATCTGCTTGACGTCGGTCTCTTCCTCGTACAGCTTGCGCAGCTCGCCGGCCTCGCCGTAGCGGGGGTGCTTCTCGTCGAAGATGCCCGACAGCGGGATGTCCTTGCCCATGACGGCGGGCGGGAACGCCTTGGAGATCCGGTCGCCGAGCGCGTACGGGAAGCCGAGGACGCGGCCGGCGTCCTTGATGGCGGCCTTCGCCTTGATGGTGCCGAACGTGGCGATGAAGGAGACCTTGTCGGCGCCCCACTTCTCCGTCGTGTACTTGATGACCTCGGCGCGCCGGTCTTCAGGGAAGTCGATGTCGATGTCGGGCATGGACGCGCGCTCGGGGTTCAGGAACCGCTCGAAGATCAGCCCGTGCGGGATCGGGTCGAGGTCGGTGATGCCCATCGCGTACGCGATCAGCGAGCCCGCCGCGGACCCTCGTCCCGGCCCGACCAGGATGCCGTTCTCCTTGGCCCACATGATGAAGTCGGCGACGACGAGGAAGTAGGACGGGTACCCCTTGCCGAGGATGACGCCCATCTCGTACTCGGCCTGCTCCCTGTACCCCTCGGGCAGGCCGTCGGGGAAGCGCCGCTCCAGGCCCTTCCAGACCTCCTTGCGGAACCAGCTCTCCTCCGTCTCGCCCTCGGGGACGGGGAAGCGCGGGCTGAGGTCGCGGTGCTCGAACATCCCCGTGGGGTCGACCTTCTCGGCGAGCAGCAGCGTGTTGCGGCAGCCCTCGGCCCAGATGTCGGACGAGTCGATCGCGCGCATCTCGTCGGCGGTCTTGAGGTAGTAGCCGGACCCGTCGAACCGGAACCGGTCGGGGTCGGCGAGCTGCTTGCCGACCTGCACGCACAGCAGCGCGTCGTGCGCGGTCGCCTCGGACTCGTGGGTGTAGTGCGAGTCGTTGGTGACGAGCGGCGGGATGTTCAGCCTCTTGCTGATCTCGATGAGGCCGTCGCGGACGCGCCGCTCGATGTCCAGCCCGTGGTCCATCAGCTCGAGGAAGTAGTTGTCCTTGCCGAGGATGTCCTGGAAGGTCGCGGCGGCCTTGAGCGCCTCGTCGAACTGGCCGAGCCGCAGCCGGGTCTGGATCTTGCCGGACGGGCAGCCGGTCGTGCCCATCACGCCGTCGGCGTGCTCGGCGAGCAGCTCCTCGTCCATCCGCGCGTACTTGAAGACGAAGCCCTCGGTGTAGGCACGGCTCGACAGCTTGAACAGGTTGTGCAGGCCGGCCTTGTTGCGCGCCCACAGCGTCATGTGGTTGATCAGGCCGCCGCCGGAGACGTCGTCGCGCTTCTGGCTCGGCTCGCCCCACTGGACCTTCTTCTTGTGGAAGCGGGACTCGGGCGCCATGTACGCCTCGATGCCGATGATCGGGGTGACGCCGGCGGCGGTGGCCTGCTTGTGGAAGTCGTAGGCCCCGTGCATGTTGCCGTGGTCGGTCATCGCGATCGCCGGCATCTTCTGCCGCCCGACCTCCTCGAACATCTGCTTCAACCGGGCGGCTCCGTCGAGCATGGAGTACTCGGTATGAACATGCAGGTGAACGAAAGAGTCGGCCATGCCCGCTGCGCCTCCTGATGCTCGCATGCGACCGCCCACGTGCGTGGCCCGCACGTGGTCGCGGTATCGGTCCCGGGGGAAGAACGCCGTCCCGGCGGGGTCGCCGGGATGACGCGGTCCTGAGAGCCTAACCCCGTCCGGGGGCCGTCCGCTCCCCGACTCGCCCACCGTCTCCCGCGTCACATCCGGCACTCGGGGCCGCGCCCGCCGCACCCCGTCCGGGCCCGTCTCACGACCCGAGACGGACGTCCGGGATTTGACTGGGGCCGGGCGCCCCGCCGTACCATCGGCGCGTGGAACGTCGCCATTTCGGGTTTACGCGGCCGGCTCCGGGCGAGCCGGTCGGCACGACGACCTGAGCGACGACCCCGGAGCCGGCCAAGGCGGAGACCCACTCGGGCTCCGCCTTTTCCATTGGACGCGGCCCCGGGCACGGACCCCCGCACGGCGCGGCCGCCGCGAGAAGGGAGACCGAGATGCACGACCAGGTCATCGACGCCACCGGCGGCACCCCCGACGCCCCCGGACCGTCCTGCCCGGCCTGCGGGCCCGCGGAGGCGGCCGCCCCGCTGCTGCGCGTACCGCTGCCGTCCGTCGAGGAGCTGGCGACCGTGGACGAGGCGCGCGCGGCGATCGACGGGCTGGACGCGGCGCTGGCCGTGCTGCTGGAGCGCCGCGCCGCCGTCGCCGCCCTCGTCCAGCGGCTCAAGCCCGTCGGCGGGTTCGCCGGCCGCGACCCGGACCGGGAGCGCGCGATCGTCGACGCGATGGCCGAGCACGCCCCCTCCCTCGGCCGCGACGGGCTCGCGAAGATCATGAGCGCGGTCATCGAGGCCGGCCTGGCCGCCGCCGAGCGCTGACCGCGGACCGCTGACAGCCCAGGGCCGGGGCGCGCAAGGAGCGCGCGCCCCGGCCGCAGGTCAGGACTCGTTGGAGACGATCTCCAGAGCGCGGGCCAGGTCGTCGGGGTACGGGCTCTCGAACTGCACCCAGTCGCCCCGCGTCGGATGCTCGAAGCCCAGCCGGACGGCGTGCAGCCACTGCCGGCGCAGGCCGAGCCGCTCGGCGAGGGTCGGGTCGGCGCCGTAGGCCATGTCCCCCGCGCAGGGATGCCGGATCGCCGACATGTGCACGCGGATCTGGTGCGTCCGGCCCGTCTCCAGGTCGATGTCCAGCAGCGTGGCGGCGCGGAACGCCTCCACGGTGTCGTAGTGCGTCACCGACGGCTTGCCGCCCGCCACGACCGCGAACCGGCCGTCGCCCGACGGGTGCCGGTCGATCGGCGCGTCCACCGTCCCGCGGAACGGGTCCGGGTGGCCCTGCACGAGCGCCTGGTAGCGCTTGTCGATGCGGCGCTCCTTGAACGCCCGCTTGAGCCGCGAGTAAGCGACCTCGCTCTTGGCCACCACCATCGCGCCCGTGGTGTTGGCGTCCAGCCGGTGGACGATCCCCTGCCGCTCGGACGCGCCGCTGGTCGCGATCGTGTGCCCGGCGCCGAGGAGCCCGCCGAGGACGGTCGGGCCCGTCCAGCCGGTCGTCGGATGGGCGGCGACCCCGACCGGCTTGTTCACCACGACGATGTCGTCGTCCTCGTACAGGATCCCCATGCCGGGCACGGGCTCGGCGACCGCCGCGGGCGGCGCCGGTGGCGGCGGCAGCGTCACCTCCAGCCACGCGCCGGCCTGCACCCGCTCGGACTTGGTCGCGACCTCCCGGCCGTCCAGCAGGACGTCGCCGGCGGCGATGATGTCGGCGGCCCCGCCCCGCGACACCCCGAACAGCCGGGCCAGCGCGGCGTCGACCCGCTCGCCCTCCAGCCCGTCCGGCACGTGGAGGCTGCGCACCTCACCGCCCATCAGGGCTTCTCCTCGCGCGCCGGGACGTCCTCGTCCCCGGCCGCCGGGGAAGCGGTGCCGTCCTGCGCGGACGTCTCGCCGCCGGTGCGCGGCGCGGTCCCGGGGGCCTTCGCGTCCTTCGCCGCGGGCGGCTCCTCGGCGGCGGGGGGCTCGGCGGAGGACCCGTCCGGCCCCCCGTCCCCGTCCTCGTCGCCGTCCTTGCCGGCCAGGCGCGTCCCGTCGATCTGGAGGCCGCGCGCCGCGAGCACGACGGCCAGCACGCCACCGCACACGATCGCCGAGTCCGCCAGGTTGAACACCGGGTAGTGCGGGAACTCGATCCAGTCGACGACGTGGCCCTTCAGCGGCGCCGGGGCGCGGAAGAGCCGGTCGAGCAGGTTGCCGATCGCACCGCCGAGCAGCAGCCCCAGGCAGACCGCCCAGGGCAGGCTGCGCAGGTTGCGGGCGGTGCGCAGGATCGCCACCACCACGCCGCAGGCGATCACGGTGAAGACGATCGTGTAGCCGGTGCCGATCGAGAACGCCGCGCCGCTGTTGCGGGTCTCGCGCAGCGTCAGCAGCCCGCCGAGCAACCGGACCGGCGCCCGGTCCTGCAGCGTGGCCACCACGATGGTCTTGGACACGATGTCGGCGGCGAGCGCGGCCAGGGCCACGGCGATCAGCACGCCGACGCGGCGCGGCCGGGGAGATCCCGTGGATTCCCCGGCCCCTCCGTCAGGGTTCGTTTGGTCGCTCAGCGACGTTCCTCGCGTTGTTTGCATGTCACACACAGGGTCGCACGCGGGAAGACCTGGAGGCGCGCCTTGCCGATCGGTTCGACGCACGACTCGCAGATCCCGTACGTGCCGGCTTCCATTCGCTGGACGGCCCGCTCGATCTGGGCCAGGAGGTCCCGTGAATTGTATGCGAGCGCCAGCTCGTGCTCGCGCTCGTACGTCTTGGCGCCCGCGTCGGCCTGGTCGTCCCCGGCGCCCTCGCTGATGTCGCCCTCGGCGATCTGCACCGCGGACGCCGCGATCTCCTCGCGCAGCGCGACGATCTGCTCCTCCAGCCCGGCCCGCACCTCGGCGAGCTCCGAGGCCGTCCAGTGCCCCTCGCCCGCGCGGACGGGCAGGTCCGCGGCCTTCGCGGCGGCCTCGCCCCCGCCGGACCCGGCGCGGCCGGACCCGGCCGCGGTCTTCCCCGCGGCGCGCTTGGCGGCGGGCTTGGCCGCCCGGGACCCGCCGGCGGACCTGGTCGCGGGGGGCGGGCCCGCCCGACCCATGGGCGCGGGGGGC
>NZ_JBEYYT010000136.1:0-22220 GCF_040645715.1 Spirillospora sp. NPDC046719
ACGGCACACCGGGCCGCAGCCCGTGGTGCCCGAGGCCCAGCCCGTGGTGCCCGAGCCGGGCTCCCGGCGCCAGCAGATCCCCTGGGAGACCGGGCCGCTGGAGCAGGTCGCCGGGGAGGGCCCGTACGCCGGCGGCTCCCGCGACGGGGCGCCGGCCCGCGGCCGCGCCGCGGACCCGCGGCGCCGCGAGCCCGTCCCGGAGCCCCGCGTCCCCGAACCGTCGGGTTACGAGCAGAACGGCTACGAGCGGAACGGCTACGAGCGGAACGGTTATGATCAACCCGCTCCCTCCGCGCATCAGCCGCCGGCGCCGGCCGGAGCGAAGCCGCCGCCGCGGGTGCCCGAGCGTTCGCCGATCTTCGATGCGATGCAGTCGGAATGGTTCCAGCGCCGGACGGGAGGGGACGTGGCCGAGGATCCGGGCAAGGGCTGGGAGTCCCCCGCGGACGAGGGCTTCCGCGCCGCCGAGGCGATCCGCGAACCCGTCGCGGGCAGCCGCACGCAGGTCGGGCTGCCCAAGCGCGTCCCCGGCAAGAACCGCATCCCCGGGGCGGTCGGCAACCGGCCGGCCGCGGGGGGCGGGCAGCAGCCCCAGGCGGCGCCGCCCGCGGGCGGCGGCCGGACGCAGCCGGTGCCGCGTCCGGGGGCGCCCGTGCAGGACCAGCAGTCGTCCGGCCAGTCGGCCGACGTCGTGCGCAACCGTTTCGCGAGCCTGCAGCGCGGCGTCCATCGGGGCCGCAACGAGGCGCGTGGCGGGGGCACGTCAGGTGAGGTGCCGTCACAGGGTGACGGCGAGACGGGAGGCACCCGGTGAGCGGGCAGGATCTCAACTGGTTGGTGACGAACTTCGCGGACCGTGTCGCGAAGGTCGCGCACGCCGTCGTGGTCTCCTCCGACGGATTGCCGATGGCCTACTCCGCGGGCTTCCCGCCCGAGCGGGCGGACCAGCTGTCGGCGATCGCCTCGGGGTTGATGAGCCTGACCCAGGGCGCGGCGAAGATCTTCGACGCGGGTGGCGTGAACCAGACGGTCGTGGAGATGGACCGCGGCCTGCTGTTCGTGATGTCCATCGCGAACGGGTCGGTGTTCGCGGTGCTCGCGGCGCCCGACTGCGACCTCGGGCTCGTGGCCTACGAGATGACGCTGCTGGTCGAGCGGGTGGGCCGGGTGCTGACGCCGGCGCTGCGCGCGCAGGAGCAGCAGCAGCCGTACGGCGGCCCCTCGGTGACCGAGATGGGCGCCGGCCCCGCCCGCTTTTGACCGTGACTGACTCTGACGGAGGTCGGCGACATGGATCGAGGCAGTCCCTTCGGAGGCGGTCCGGGAGGTCCCGGGCGCTGGCCCGGTGATCCGCGCTCGGTGCAGGACCGGCCGGGCGGGCGGGACGAGGGGGACAGCAGCTCGCTGGTGCGCCCCTACGCGGTGACCGGCGGGCGCACCAAGCCGCGGTACGACCTGGCGATCGAGGCCCTGGTGACGGCGGCGCCGTACCCGCCGCGCGACGTCGCCATGCTGACCCCGGAGTACCGGGCGATCATGGACCTGTGCCGGTCGGCCCGCTCGGTGGCCGAGGTGTCCGCGCTGCTGCGGATGCCGCTCGGGGTGGCCCGGGTCCTCGTCGCGGACATGGCCATGGAAGGGCTGCTGCGCCTGCACCAGTCGACCCCCACGACGGCCGGCGGCCAGCCGGACCTCCGCTTGCTAGAAAGGGTGCTCAGTGGCCTTCGGAAGCTCTGACCAGGTCCCGCCCCCGGGGCCGCACGGACCCGAGGCGGAGCTGACCTCGGTGAAGATCGTCGTCGGCGGCGGGTTCGGCGTCGGCAAGACCACCTTCGTCGGATCGGTCTCGGAGATCATGCCGCTCACCACCGAGGCGGTGATGACCGCGGCCAGCGCCGACGTGGACGACCTGTCGGCCGTCCCGGACAAGACGACCACCACGGTCGCGATGGACTTCGGCCGCGTGTCGCTGGACAGCGAGCTGATCCTGTACCTGTTCGGCACCCCCGGCCAGCACCGCTTCTGGTTCATGTGGGACGACCTGGTCCGCGGCGCGATCGGCGCCGTCGTGCTGGTCGACACCCGGCGGCTGGAGGACTGCTTCGCGGCGGTCGACTACTTCGAGGAGCTCGGCCTGCCGTTCGTGGTGGGCGTCAACGGGTTCCACGGCGAGTTCCAGTACGCGATCGAGGACATCCGCGAGGCGCTGTCGATCAGCGGCCACGTGCCGATCGTGCAGTGCGACGCGCGCAGCCGCGAGTCGACGAAGCAGGTGCTGATCACGCTCGTGCAGCACGCGATGTCGGTGCACTCCGCGGGCGCCCCGGCGGGCGCCCCCGCGCCGCCCGCCGCGTCCGGCGGGCAGCTGGGCACGGCGTCGCCGAGCTGGACCTGACGCGGGGCCGGATCCCGGACCGGATCCGGCGCCTCGCGACCCGCGGGCCCCGCCGGTGTCGGCTGTCCCACATCCCGGATGGTTACGGTCGCGTAGATTGTGTGCACGATGCATGATTGTCTGACGTGACCGACTTTGAACCAGTGCCAGGGCCCGCGATGGACGGACTGGAGAAGATCCGTACCTACGTGGCCATCGGCGACAGCTTCACCGAGGGCTTGAACGACCCCTACCCCGGCGAGGACGACCGCTTCCGCGGCTGGGCCGACCGGCTCGCCGAGCACCTCGCCGAGCACACCCCCGGCCTGCGCTACGCGAACCTCGCGGTGCGCGGCAAGCTCGTCCGGCAGATCGTGGACGACCAGGTGCCCCGCGCCGTCGAGCTGAACCCCGACCTGGTGACGTTCTGCGCGGGCGGCAACGACATGATCCGCCCCGGCGCCGACCCCGACGCGCTCGCGGTGGTGTTCGACGACGCGGTCCGGCGGCTGCGCGCCACCGGCTCCCGCGTGGTGATCTTCACCGGGTTCGACACCCGCGGGCTGCGCAGCGGCTCGCGCATCCGCGGCAAGGCCGCCACCTACAACATGCATCTGCGCGCCATCGCCGACCGCCGCGGCTGCTCGGTCGTCGACCTGTGGTCGCTGCGGATCTTCAACGACCCACGCGCCTGGTACGAGGACCGGCTGCACCTGTCGCCCGAGGGGCACCGCCGCATGGCGCTGGTCGTCGCGGGCGTCGTCGGCGTCCCGGTGAAGGACGACTGGCGCGAGCCGTGGCCGCCGCTGGACCCGGTGGACTGGCTCACCTCGCGCCGCGAGGACCTGCACTGGGCCCGCGCCTACCTGCTGCCGTGGATCGGCCGCCGCGCGACGGGCCGCTCGTCCGGCGACGGACGCGGCCCGAAGCGGCCGCTCCCGACGGAGTTGCGGTCGCGGGAGACGGCGGGCTGACCCGAGGGCCACGTTTCCCGGGCGGGCGCGCTAGGCGCGGGGGGCCTCGTGCGTCGCGCCCGACGGGGCCGGGGGCTCGCCGTCACCGCGGGCGGCCCCGCGCGGGGGATTGGGGGCGGCGGTTCCGTGCGCGGACAGGGCCGCCTCCAGCGACGCCTGGACGGGGATGCGGCGGTGCAGGCCGGTGATCTCCAGGGCGCGGCGGACGACCGGACGCGGGCCGGCGAGGGTGAGGCTGCCGCCCGCGGCGGTGGCGGCCTTGTAGCAGCCGACGATGACCGACAGGCCCTGGGAGTCCATGAAGTCCAGCTCGGCGAGGTCGAGGATGAGGTGGTCGCCGTGCTCGCGGCGGGCGGCCTCCAGGTGCCGGCGCAGCTCGTCCGAGCCGGCGATGTCGAGTTCGCCGCGCAGGCGCACGACGGCGCGTCCGGCGTGCGAGCGGGCGGTCACTTCGAGCGGTGGCACGGGGGTTTCCGCCTCCTCGGGGGCCGGGCGCCGCCGGGCGCGGCGCCCGGCGGTTATTTTCCGTATGACAACTATCGCCGAGGAGCGGCCGCGTGCCAACCCGGCGCGACGGGATGTGCGTGATCGCGCCGGGTCGTAGGGTGCTTGCCAGACGTGACGTCCCCGCCCCGCCGCATAGGAGAAGGACCAGGTGCGTTCCCCCCGGCTGCCGGACCATCTCGAACTGCTGCTCACCGAGGAGCCCGTGCTCGACGTGTACGCCCACGGCCCGTGGCGCGTGCCCGACGGGCTCTACGAGCGCATGCGGGAGCGGGCCGTCGCCTACAACGCCGACCCCCGCGCGGCGCTGCTCCCGCGCCGGCTGAGCGACTTCTACGGGGAGGGGACGAGCGCGGCGGGCGCCGAGCAGTGGTCGCTGCTGACGTTCCTGCTGGGCGCGTCCGCAGTGCGGGGCGGGTCCCGCGGCGACGTCGACTACGAGCTGCTGTCGGACTTCCTGGCGACACCGGAGCCGGCCGTCCGCGAGCCGGTCGCGTGGTTCACCCAGGGCGGGCGGTGGCGCCCGCCGGGCCTGTGGCTGCCCGAGCCGGCCGGAGACGACCGCGAGCTGCGGACGGTGATGCTGGAGCTGGCGCGCGACGGACTGGACGTCTTCGACGGCCTGGAGCCGCTGGAGCGGCGCCGGCGGGCGCTCGCGGGCCTGTTCGACCGGCGGGCCGCCGACCCGGAGCTGCGGGAGCTGGACCTGACGGTCCCGCAGGAGCGGCTGGAGGAGGTGTGGACGGCCGGGCTGACCGACGAGGAGCTGGCCGTCCTGCCCGAGCTGGCCGGGCCCGTCGGGTACCTCGGCTGGGCGTGCGACGGGCTCGACGCGGCGCACGCGCGGCTGTCGGAGGCCGTCCTGGACGGCGACGGCGCGGACGCGGCGCTGGCGAAGCTGCTGCTGGCGGCCGAGGCGGCGGCCGTCCCGGCGGAGTTCGCGGTCGCGCTCGGGGCCGACCGCTACGAGAACCTGCAGGAGCGGTTCCGCGCGGTCCGCGCCGGGTTCTCCGTCGAGGCGTGGCAGCAGGACGTGCGCGGTTGGCTGGCGCGCGGGCTGGTCGCGGGGGAGGCGGACGCGGCGCGGGCGTGGCTGGACATGGCGGTCCGCGTCACCGGTGCCGTGCAGGGCCTGCCGGACGCGCCGACGAGCCCGCGCTGCCGCGTCCCGGTGCGCCCGTTCCAGTCCGATCTGCGAAGGCTGTTCGCGGCGCGCCGCGTCGTCAACCCGCTGGTCGGCCTGCTCTCCCCGGACGCGCCGGGCGAGCCCCGCCCGGTAGGACCGTCCGGGCGGGGCGAGGGCGCCCAGGACGGCCCGGCGCAGGACGAGCCGGGCGACGAGCTGGTCGGGCAGCCGGAGCTGGCGCGCGCCGTCCGGGACGCGCTGGCGGCGCGGCTGGCGGGGGAGCGGCCCGTCCGGCTGCTGATCGCCGGTCCAGAGGGCACCGGCAAGGGCACCGCCGTCGAGCTGCTGGAGCGGCGGCTGGCCGCGGGCGGCGCCGTCCGCGAGGCGCTGTGGGTCTCCGACCAGGTGTTCGCCTCGCTCGGCGTGAGCGACGCGGCGCTGTGGCTGCAGGCCCGCGTCCGCGACTGCGTCGAGGGCCGGATGCTGCTGGTCGTCGACGACCTGGAGCGGCTGGTCTCCTACGAGCGCTGCGGCGCCGCGGCGGTCGAGGAGCTGCGCCGGCTCATGGCGCGCTCGCCGCGCCTGGACGTCGTCGCGCTGTGCCGCCCCGGGGGCGACCGGCGGCTGTTCGACGCCAACCCGGCGCTCGTCCGGGCGTTCGACGTGGCCCGCACGCACGACTTCGCCGAGGACGACTTCGCCGAGCTGTTCACCCGCGCCGTGCGCGCGCGGGGCGCCGTGGTGCCGGACGAGGTCGCCGCGACCGCCGGTGTGCTGCTCAGCCGGACGCCGCCGCTGCTGAACCTGCGGGGCGCGCGGCTGGCGGAGCACACCGCGGCGCAGTGCGTCGCGTCCGCGCGGGCCCGCGGCGACCGGGACGTCCCGGAGGTGACCGCCGCCGACCTGCCGCAGCGGCTCATCCCGGGCCGGCCCGCCGAGACCGACCCGTTCGCCGAGCTCGCCGCCTGCGCCGGCATCGCGCCGGTCAAGCGGGAGGTGGACGCGCTGGTCGCCGAGGCCAAGGCGGCCCGGCTGCGCCGCGAGGCGGGCATGGCGCTCGCCGCGCGCCCCCGGCACCTGGTGTTCACCGGCAACCCCGGCACCGGCAAGACCAAGGTCGCGCGGATCCTCGGCCGGATCTACGCCGGGCTCGGCGTGCTGTCGTCCGGGCACATGGTGGAGGTGGAGCGCGCCGACCTGCTCGGCGAGTACGCCACCGAGAGCGTGCTGCGGGTGCGCCGCGCCGTCGAGCAGGCGCTCGGCGGGGTCCTGGTCGTCCGGGACGCGCACGCGTTCGTCGCGGCGGCGGCGGTGGACGCCGTCCGGGGCCGCGAGGTCCTGGACGTGCTCCTCACGACCGTCCAGGCGCACGCCGACGACCTGGTGGTCGTGCTGACCGGTCCGCAGGCGGAGATGAACGGGCTGCTGAAGTCCCATCCCGACCTCGCCGCGCTGTTCCCCCGCACCGTCCACTTCCCCGACCTCACCGACGACGAGCTGGTGCAGGTGTTCGCGGGCAAGGCCGCCGACGGCGGGTTCGCGCTCGCCCCCGGCGTCCTCGACAAGGTCCGCGCGCTCGCCCAGGCCGCGCCGCGCGACAACGGCTTCGGCAACGCCCGCATCATGATCAACCTGCTGGACCGGGCGGTCGCGATGCAGGGCCGCCGGGTCCTCGCCGACGGCGTCGTCGACGAGACCGAGTCGCTCGACGAGATCCTCCTGGAGGACGTCCCCGACGCCCTCGCCCGCGCCGGCGGCGACGTCTCCTCCGACCCGCTCGGCGAGATCGCCCGGCTCATCGGGCTCAAGGAGATCAAGCGGCAGGTGGACGCGCTGGTCGCCGAGGCCCGCGCCGAGCAGATGCGCCGCGACGCCGGCGTGCCGCTGACCGCCCCGACCCGGCACATGGTGTTCATGGGCAACCCGGGCACCGCGAAGACGACCATCGCGCGGCTGATCGCGGCGGTGTACGCCCGGCTCGGCCTGCTGTCGTCCGGGCACCTGGTCGAGGTCACCCGCGCCGACCTCGTCGCCGAGTTCATCGGGCAGACCGCGCCCCGGGTGCGGAGCGCGGTCGAGCGGGCCCTCGGCGGCGTGCTGTTCATCGACGAGGCGTACGCGCTGACCTCGGCGGGCGGCGGCGACCAGCGCGACTTCGGCCACGAGGCGATCGCCGAGCTGCTGCGGCTGATGGAGGAGCACCGCGCCGACCTGGTGGTCATCGTGGCGGGCTACGACGCGGAGATGGAGCGCTTCCTGAAGTCCAACCCGGGCCTGGAGTCGCGCTTCCCGCAGGTCCTGCGCTTTCCCGACTACTCCGACGACGAGCTCGTCACGATCTTCGAGCTGATGGCGGCGACGGCCGGCCTCACGCTGGACCCGGGCGTCCCGGGCGCGCTGCGCCGGATCGTCGCCGCCCAGCCGCGCGGCTCCTCGTTCGGCAACGCCCGCCTCGTCCGGAACCTGCTGGACGCGGCGGTGTCCCGGCAGGCGCAGCGCATCACCGCCGCCCACGACGCGGACCCCGCCGCCATCGACCCCGCCGAGGTCCGCCTCCTGCGCCCGGAAGACCTCCCGGAGACACCGCCGGAGGACACGGGCGCCAACGCCTTCGGCCCCTACATCTGACCGTTCCGGCCCGGCCCCGCGGGGGAGCGCCCCGGGGAGAACCAGTGGCGCGGGTGGCGGGTCAGGTTGTACCCGCCGACGGCGGCGACGGCGGCCAGGAGCCCGCCGCCGAGCGTCCACCACCACCGGCTGGACGGCCAGGAGAACCAGCCCTTGACGCGCTCGGACGGCTTCGGCGCCGAACTGGCCGCGGACGGCGACGCCTCCGGTGCGGCGCCCGGCGGGAGGGTCGCCCCCGGGTTGACGGCCGGGGACAGCGGCGACTTCAGCTTCGCCCCGGCCGGCTGCGCGTCGCCGTTCCGCGCGCTGATCCTCACGTCCGCCTGGATCCGCTGCCCGAGGTCCTGCTCGGGCAGGCTGCTCGCCGACAGGCGCAGGTAGTAGGTGCCGGGCAGCGGGTCGTCCGACCACGGCTCGGCCCACGCGCGGATCTGCCGCAGCGTACAGCGGAGCCGGACGCTCGCCGCGCCCGCGGCGGCGGTCGCGTTCTGCGGCCCGGCGGTGCACGCCTGGCGGCGGCGCAGTCCGTCGAAGACGTCGGCCGTGTACGTCGCGGCGCCGTGCCGGCTCGCCGCGGGCGGCAGCGTGACGGTCACGGTGACGCGGTCGGTCTGCCCGGCGGAGGCCGCGAACGACCAGTACAGGTGGTCGCCGGTCGACGCGGACACCCGGACCGGCTGTCCCGGTTCCACGACGGTGGCCGTCAGGAAGGACGTCCCGGCCGTGCCGACCGTCGGGCGGGGGCTGGGCGAGCCTCCGCCGGCGGCGGCCGGCCCGGCGGCGAGGAGAAGGATGAGGCCGCCGGCGGCGGAGGCGGCGAGCAGGGATCCGGCGAGGCGGGGGGTGGCGCGCACGGTCAGTTCTCCTTCCAGACGGCGATCCGCCAGCGGGCGAGCCATCCGATGATCAGGCCGGCGGCGAGGCCGGTCACGGTGAGCACGACCAGGAGGAGCCAGCCGCGGCCTAGGTCGGGGCCGCCCGGGGCGTCCGAGGACGGCACCAGGTCGACGGTCAGCTCCACCGGCATGCCGGGCGCCGCCGCCCGCACCGCGCCGGGAGCGGAGAAGGAGTTGCTGACCACCATGCAGACCGGGTCCCCGCCGGTCCCGCCGTCCGGCGAGGGGGACGCGGACGCGTCCGCCCCGTCCTTCTTCTGGTCCGACCAGCGCAGGCCGGTGGAGAGCACGTCGGTGCGCCCGCTGCCCGCGTCGGTGCCGCGGACGAGTTCCTGCCCGTCCTGGGACACCGCGCGCAGCAGCACCCCGTAGTCGGGGTTGAGCCGGCGGTCGAGCGAGACGCTCACGGAGGCGCGCAGCTCCTGCCCCGGCGCCACCACCACCCGGTACCAGCGGTGCTCGCCGAACCGCTCCCGGTCGGTGTAGACGCCGGGCGAGAGCACCGGGGCGTCGGCGCACCCCGCGCCCCCGTCGACCGCGCGCGGGGTCCGCTTGTAGGTCGTGCCGGCCCGCTGGACGAGCTGGTTGAGCCGCCCGGTCAGGTCCTGCTGGTGCTGGACGGCCGTGTACGTCCCGCCCGTGGCGTCGGCGATGCAGGTGAGCTGCTGCCGGACCTTGGCGTCCAGGGTGAGCCCGAGGGTGTCCACGACCAGGTGCGTCCCCTGGGCGGCCAGCTCGCGGGCCACGTCGCAGGGGTCGGGCGGCGAGCAGGTGTCCTCGCCGTCGGTGATGAGGACGATCCGCCGCGTCGTCTCGCCGGTCCCGAGGTCCCTGGCCGCCGCGCGGAGGGCGAGCCCGATCGGCGTCCAGCCGGTGGGGCGCAGCGTCGCGATCGCGGCCTTCGCCTCGACCTTGTTCACCGGCCCGACCGGGGCGATCTGCCGGGTGTCGCGGCATCCGACGGACTTGGGGCTGCCGGGGAAGCGGTACTGCGAGCCGAGCACCCGGATGCCGAGCTGCGTCTCGGCGGGCAGGGCGTCGACCACCTCGCCGAAGGACCGCTGGGCGACGGCGATGCGGCTGAGCCCGTCGATGTCCCGGGCGCGCATGGAGCCGCTCACGTCGAGCACGAGCTCCACCTTGGGCGGCTCCGCGGTGCCGCCGTCGTCGGCGGCGACGGGGGGCGCCCCGGACATCGTCAAGGCGGCCGCGAGGGCGAGCAGGCAGCCGCCGGCGAGGGGTCGTCTGATGATCACCGGAGGATCCTAATGACGCCGGACGGCCCGCGGGACCAAGATCAGATACTCCGGTCCGGCGCCGGCCGCCTCCGCTCCGGCCGGGCCCGCGGGAGGCCCCGGATCCGCCCGGCCGGACCCGGGCGGAGGCCGAGGTCAGACGTCCTCCACCCGGTAGGCGGCGGCTTGCAGGCCGTAGAGGTCGGCGTAGAGCCCGCCGGCGGCCATCAGGGCCGCGTGGTCGCCCTCCTCGGTGATCTTGCCGTGCTCCAGCACGTAGATCCGGTCGGCGTAGCGGACGCTGGCGAGCCGGTGGGTGATGAGCAGGACGGTGCGTCCGGCGGCGTGGTCGCGGATCTTGTCGAACAGCAGGTGCTCGGCGCGGGCGTCGAGGCTGGCGGTGGGCTCGTCGCAGATCAGCAGCGGCGCGTCCCGGTAGAAGCCGCGGGCCACGGCGAGCCGCTGCCACTGCCCGCCGGACAGCTCGGCGCCGCCCCGGAAGCGGCGGTCCAGGAGCGTGTCGTAGCCGCGGGCGAGGTCCGCGACGACCTCCTCGGCGCCGGACGCGCGGGCGGCGGCCAGCACGGCGGGGTCCTCCGGCTCGCCGGGGCGGCGGTCGGGGCCGCGGCCCATCGTGATGTTCTGCCGGGCGGTCATCGGCCAGTGCGTGTACTCCTGAGCGATGACGGCGACGCGGCTCCACACCTCGTCCTGGGGGACGTCGGCCAGGGACACGTCGTCCCAGCGGACCTCGCCGCTGTCGGGGTCGTAAAGCCCGGCCATGATCCGGGAGAGGGTGGTCTTGCCGGACCCGTTCTCGCCGACGAGCGCGACGACCTCGCCGCGGCGCATCTCCAGCGAGACGCCGTTGAGCGACGGTGCGTCGGAGCCGGGATAGGTGAAGGTGACGTCCCGGACCCGGATCCGGTCGAACGCGGCGGGCAGGACGGGCCGCTCCGCCCGGGGGCCGGGGCCGGGGCCGGGCGGCGCCGCGAGGGCGCGGTGCGGGATCAGGGCCTCCGCCGCGTCGCAGAAGGCGAGGTAGTCGCCGAAGTACAGGCCCTCCTCGTAGCACTGGTTGACCGCGAACACGAGGTTCACCAGCGACGTCTGCCCGCTCCTGATCGCCAGGACGGCCGTGCCGGCGACGGCCAGCGGCACCCATCCCTGCCACAGCATGACCCCGAGCGCGACGTAGACCCCGGCGGTCGCGACGCCCTTCAGCACGTCCCCGGTGATCTTCACGTAGGTCTGCCGCCGGGCCAGGCCGAGCTCGACGCGGCGCTGGTAGGCGGCGAACCGGTCGTACTCGCCGAGCAGGAACGGCCGCATGGTGAAGGCGCGGACCTCGGCGGCGTGCCGCCGCTCGGTCATCAGGCCGGACAGGATCCACTTGCGCCGGGCGACGCCGACCAGCGCGAGCATCGTCTCGTACCGCATCCGGGCGCTGCGCACCGACGCCCAGCCCTCCGGGACCGCGGTGAGCAGGAGCAGCGGCAGCAGCAGCGGGTGCAGCACGCCGAGCGTCCCGGCGGCCGCGACCATCCCGACGGCGCCGGTCAGCACGTCCACGGCGTGCTGGACGACCTGGGGCGCCGCGCTCATCCCGCGGGTCTCGGCGCGCTGCAGGTCGTCCAGGAACGCCGAGTCGTCGAGGGCGGTCAGGTCCGCGGCCGTGGTCGCCTCGTACAGCCGCAGCTCGACCAGCCGCTGCACCTGCGGTTGGAGGCGGGCCTGCGTCCAGCCGGCGGCGGCCTGCAGGCCCGACCGCAGCGCCACCGAGCCCGCGACGAGCGCCAGCGACGGCAGCGCGTCGCGGACCCGGCCGGGCGTCGGCCCGGCGTCGAACAGGGCGGTGAGCACGCCGGTCGTGGCCAGCAGCCCGAACGCGGTGAACAGCCCGGCCGCGAGGTTGAGGGAGATCGTCGCGGCCGTGTCGGCGCGGCTCGCGCGCCAGGCCAGCCCGGCCGCCTGCGCGATCACCGCGGGGAGCCTGCGGGCCATGGTGCCCATCCCGGTCTCGGCGAGCTCGCCGTCCTTGGCGTGCCACACGTGCGCCGACAGCTCCGGCAGCTGCGATTCGGACAGGTCGTCCGGTCCGGCGCCGGTCGGATCCGGCCGGCGCGGCCGGCGTGCGAGCAGCGGGAACCTCCGGGCGATGCGCAGTCTCGCACCCATGCGCCGCCCTCCGCGCGTTTGTGCCATCGAAGGGCAGTGTGCGCCTTAAGGGGGACGCTGTCCGCTTCACATGTCACATAACGCGGTGATTTGGAGGTGTGGACAATCATGCGCCGGATGGACGCGGCACTCCGCGCGTTTGTCTAGGGTCTACGGCATGACCGGCGGCCGGGCCCGGTGGCCGGACACGGAGGAAGGACGACGGCGTGGCCCGCGACAGGCACGACTCCGTACGCGCGGAGCACCAGCACGCCGCCTACGGGCGGGAGGCGTACGGCGACCCGTACGATGATCCGTACGCGGGCGACCAGCTCGCCGGAGGCCGGGTGTACCCCGACGGGCCGGCGGGCGGCCCGCCGGCGCGCCGCCGCAGGCGGCGCCGCTGGCCCCGGATCCTCGGCGTGATCGCCGCCGTGCTCGTCCTGCTGATCGTCGGCGGCTACTTCTACCTCGACTCGCGGCTGGAACGGGAGTCGGTCCTCGTCGACTACCCGGGACGGGTCGCCGACACCCCCGGCACCAACTGGCTGATCGTCGGCTCCGACAGCCGCAAGGGCCTGGACAAGGCGGCCCAGAAGAAGCTCCACACCGGCTACGCGGCCGGGCGGCGCACCGACTCGATGATGCTGCTGCACTACGGCGCCGGCGGCACGTCCCTCGTCAGCCTCCCGCGCGACTCCTACGTCCCCATCCCGGGGCACGGCTCCAACAAGCTGAACGCGGCGTTCGCGTTCGGCGGGCCGAAGCTGCTCGCGCAGACGGTGGAGAAGGCGACGGGCGTGCACATCGACCACTACGCGGAGATCGGGTTCAACGGGTTCGTGGGCGTGGTGGACGCCGTCGGCGGCGTCAACATCTGCGTCAAGGAGGACCTCAAGGACCCCAAGGCCGGGATCGACCTGAAGGCCGGCTGCCAGAACCTCAAGGGCAGCGACGCGCTCGGCTACGTCCGCAGCCGCCACTACGCCCGCGCCGACCTGGAGCGCGTCGAGCACCAGCGGCAGTTCTTCGGCGCGCTGATGAAGAAGAGCTCGAGCCCGGCGACGCTCCTCAACCCGTTCCGCAGCGTCCCGCTCGCCCTGCACTCCACCAGCAACTTCCTCGTGGACGACGGCGACCACCTGTACGACCTGGTGCGGATGATGTGGGCGATGCGCGGCGTGTCCAACGGCGGCGTGACGACGACCGTCCCGATCGGCGGCACCGGGTCCTCGCCGAGCGTCGGCGCCTACATCACCTGGGACAAGACCAAGGCGTCGGAGCTGTTCGGCGCGCTGAAGCAGGGGCAGCCCATCCCGTCCGACCTCGTCCAGAAGTGAGCCGCGCGCCGGTCGGGGCCGCGGGCCCCGACCGGGCGCGGGCGTGGCATAGAGTCGGTCCATGGCGGATGTGACGTCTGAGGACGGAAAGCAGGACGACCTGTCGACCCTGTCGTCCAAGGAGCTCCACGACCGGGCGATGGAACGCGCCAAGGAGCGGCACGACGTGGGCTTCCTGTGGGACCTGCTGCGCGCCATCCCGGCCGCCGCCGCGGCCACCGGCGAGGTCGACCGCGCCGAGTTCGACCTCCTCCACGGGCTGTCGCTGCTGCGCGAGTTCACGCACGCCGGGCAGGGCGAGATGGCCGACGCCCTCCGGCCCTTCTACATCGAGTACCTCACCGAGCACGGCGGCTGAGCCCGCGTCCGCGCCAAGCGGACCTGACCCCGACTTTGCCCTGCCTTGATCTCCGTGCGGCCACCCTTGGGAACTACACTCCGTAGGCATCCGATCGCAGAGGGTGGTTGACGTGAACAAGAAACATCTGAAGGTGGCCTCTATCGCCTTCGTTGCGTGGTATGTCATCAGCAGGCCGGAGGGGGCGGCGAATCTGGTGAACAACGCCCTGAGCGGGTTGGGGACCGCGGCCGAGTCGTTGTCGCAGTTCATGAGCGCGATACCCAACTAGGAACCGCTCCCAGGCCCCGTACCCGCGGCGGGTGCGGGGCTTTTTCGCGCGCGGCAAGCAAGCGCTCTCCCCCGCGTCACAGTAAAATCCCGCTTTGCGAGCAGACGCGGCTGGGCATCATTGGATCGGGTCAATGTGTCGCTGCGCTACAACAGGGACGGCGTACGGATGAAGAAGAACCTCCGCTATGTGGCCATCGCCTTCGTCATCTTCTACCTGCTGAGCTCACCCCGGGACGCGGCCGGCTTCGTCAACAACGCGTTCACGCAGCTGGGAAGGGCGGGTGATCAGGTCTCCTCGTTCGTGAGCAGCCTGGACCTGTCCCCGTGACCCTCCGCCCGCGGATGCGATCCGGGCGGTGCGGGCCGGGGGTGATCGCCTAGGATCGGCCACATGTCCTTCTATGACGTGGAGATCGAGGGTCTGCGGGGCGGTTCCGCGGACCTCGGACAGTACCGGGGCAAGGCCGTGCTCGTCGTCAACGTCGCCTCCAAGTGCGGCCTGACCCCGCAGTACGCCGGCCTGGAGCGGCTGCAGGAGCGGTTCGCCGGGCGCGGCTTCACCGTCCTCGGCGTCCCCTGCAACCAGTTCATGGGCCAGGAGCCCGGCACCGCCGAGGAGATCGCGCAGTTCTGCTCGGCGACCTACGGGGTCACCTTCCCGATGACCGAGAAGATCGAGGTCAACGGCGACGGCAGGCACGCGCTGTACGAGGGCCTCGTCGGCGCCCCCGACGCCGAGGGGCACACCGGCGACATCCGGTGGAACTTCGAGAAGTTCCTGATCGCCCCGGACGGCGCGGTCGCCGCCCGGTTCGCGCCGCAGACCGAGCCGGAGTCCGCCGACGTCGTCGCCGCCATCGAGAAGAACCTTCCGGCCTGAGACGCCCCCGGAGGCGCCGGCCGCGCCCCGTCGATCCCGATCCGCCGCCGGCACTGTGAATCGCGCCACACGGGTTGTCGCTATTACATGGGGCGTCTAACTTGTGAGGTCGCGTCAGAACGTGGAGGTGCGCATGAGCGGGTGGACGGCGGCCGACATCCCCGATCTGCAGGGCCGGCGGGCGATCGTCACCGGGGCCAACAGCGGCATCGGCTACCACACGGCGCTGCAGCTCGCCCGGCACGGCGCGTCCGTCGTGCTGGCCTGCCGCAGCGCCGAACGCGGCCAGGCCGCCTTCGACCGGATCAAGGCCGCCGCGCCCGGCGCCGACGTCGCCCTCGGCGCCCTCGACCTCGCCGACCTCGCGTCGGTCCGCGCGTTCGCCGCCCGGCACGGCGAGGCGCCGCTGGACATCCTGGTCAACAACGCGGGCGTCATGGCGCTCCCGCGCCGCACCACCGCCGACGGCTTCGAGATGCAGTTCGGCACCAACCACCTCGGCCACTTCGCGCTCACCGGCCTGCTGCTGCCCGCGCTGCGCGCCGCCGCAGCCGCCCGCGTCGTCACGGTGACGTCCGGATTCGCGTGGAGCGGCCGGTTCCGCTTCGACGACCTGCACGGCGAGCGCCGCTACAGCAAGTGGGGCGCCTACGGCCAGGCCAAGCTCGCCAACCTCGTCTTCGCCCGCGAGCTGGACCGCCGCGTCCCCGAGATCACCAGCGTCGCCGCCCACCCCGGCTACGCCGCCACCAACCTCCAGGAGGCCGGCCCGAAGATGACCGGCAACTCCGTCATGGAGAAGGCGATGGTCGTCAGCAACGCCGTGGTGGCGCAGCCCGCCGCCGCCGGGGCGCTGCCCTCCCTGTACGCCGCGACGGCGCCGGACGTCGAGGGCGGCGCCTGCTACGGCCCGCGCCTCCTGCAGTTCCGCGGCAGCCCCGTCAAGGTGTTCACGCCGCCGCAGGCCGCCAAGGCCGGCCTGGGCGAGCGGCTCTGGCGGGTCTCCGAGGCCCTCACCGGCGTCGAGTACGCCCCGGCCTCCGCTTAGCGCGGCGGGCTCGGCCTAGCGGGGCGGGCTGGCGATGTCCCAGTCGAGGGTGGCGGGGATCGAGCCTTCGAGCGTGAGCAGCCAGCGCTTGACCTCGACGCCGGAACCGCCGCTGTAGCCGCCGATCCCGTTCGAGGCGACCACGCGGTGGCACGGCACGATCAGCGGGATCGGGTTGCTGCCCATCACCTGCCCGATCACCTGGGCGTGCACGCCGGTGCCGCTGCGGTCGCCCAGCTCGCCGTAGGTGATCGTCCGCCCGTAGGGGACGGTCTCGTACAGCGTGGTGAGCACCTGCCGCTGGACGTCGCCCGTGAGCCGCCAGTCGATCGGCAGCTCGAACGTCTTCAGGTCGCCGGCGAAGTAGTCGCGGAGCGCCGCGAGCGCCGGGTCGAGCCGGCCGGGCGCGTCCACCACCGGCAGGCCCGTCTTGCGGGCGGCCCGCTCGCGCGCCGCCGGGGTGTCGCGGAAGTCCAGCGACACGATCCCCGTCTCGGTCTCGCTCACGAGCAGCCGTCCCAGCACGGTGTCGACCGTGCCGAACGCGAGTGTCTCGGTCATCGTCGGGCGCTCCCTTCCGGTCCGTCCAGCCTGCCATCCAAGTCCGACATTCTCATCAACACCGCGGCGGCCCGTCACGTTGCGGCCGCGAGGGTCCGGTGCAGCCGGCCGGCCTCCTTCACCAGCCGGCTGGACCCGCCCCGCCCGGCGGCGGCCTCCAGCGCGGGGACCGTGCCGCGCGCGCCGATCGTCTCGGCGGTGCGGGTCCCGAGCGCCAGCAGGTCGGGAAGGCCGCCCGGGGCGCGCTCGCCGAGCGCGGGAAGCAGCTCGGGGAGCGCGGCGGCGACCAGCGTCCAGACGTCCGCGAGCGCGCCCGCGTCCGCGGCGGTGGTGAGCGCCTTGACCACCCTGCCGAGCTTGATCCGGTCGAAGGCGGCGAGCCGGCCGACCGCGACGCCGGTCTCCGCGGCGGGCAGGACGCCGCGCGCGCTCAGCGCGAGGAGGGCCTCGACCGCGTCGGCGCGGTGACGCTCGTGCCGGTTGGCCAGCGTCAGCGCGAGCAGCGTCCCGGTGGCGGCGCCTGCGGGGCCGTCGGCCTCGGCGAGGGCGAGGACCGTCGCGCCCTGCGACAGGTTCTCGTCGGTCAGGCACGCCTGGTAGGGGACGAGATGCGCCGCGGCGATCTCCCGGTGCGACGGCGTGATGCCCGGCCACCACGCGAAGGACGAGCGGTACGACGGCTGCCCGAAGTCCCGCCATCCCTCCTCGGGGAAGGCGCACAGGCGCGCGACGTCGGAGTCCCCGGGCATGGAGACGACGGAGAGGACCCGGGACGGGAGGCGGAGCTCGCGGTCGCCGACGGTCGCCATCGGCTTCTCGAGCACCTCGCACCGCACGTCCGGGTCGGCCGGCGGGCCCGCGGCGAGCCAGGCGGCCATCGCCCGCCCGGCCGGCGACCGCAGGGTCCCGGCCCGGGCGGCGGCCGCGGCATCGATCTCGCGCGGGACGCGGAGCATCGCCTGCGCCAGTTCGGCCCGCCCCGGTTCGGCGCCCGCCGCCTCCAGCCTTTCGAGCCGCTCGACGAGCACCACCGGATCGATCAGGCCGCCGGCGGTGGTCGGGGCCGCCAGCAGCACGGGCGCCTTGCCCAGGGACGCGGCGATCTCCCGGCCGCGCAAAGCGAGGAACCGGTCCATCTGGGGATCGAAGACCGTCGCCCCCTTGCGCGCCCAGCCCTTGACGAACGAGGCGAGCGCTTCGACCAGCCGGTTGGGCGCCTTTGCGACGAACAGGGACCGGACGGCCCACAGCGGCCAGTTCGCCTCGTGGTGAGCGCCGAGCGAGCCGTCCGGGTCGATCAGCCACGGCATCGGGGCCACCACGGGGCGCAGGGCGTCGCGGGCGGCGTCGGCGTCGTCGTGGGCGAACGCGACGAGCGCGGCCAGGAAGCGCTCGACCGCGAGCCAGTCCGGATGCTCGGTGCGCAGCAGTGCGTCGAACTCCGCCGCCATCTCGGCGGGGGACGCGATCGGCGCGGGCGTCTCGCGCGGCACGAACGGCGGGGGACCGGGCACCGCCGGGGCGTCGGACTCCACCTCGCCGAACGCGGCGGCGATCGTCTCGCGGAGCGGCCCTTGCAGCGCCGAGGCCGCGGCACGGACCTCCTCGCCCGCCTCCGCGGACGCCTTGCCCGCGTGCTTGGCGGCGATCTTGACGGCGCGTTCCCGCAGGTCGAGGGAGTCGCAGGAGAAGACGGCGGTGACCGCGCGGAGCGTGGCGTCCACCCGGGCGCGCTTGCGCGCGGTCCGGTCGGCCCAGGTCAGCCCGGCCCGGACCAGCTTGGCCTCCGGCCGGAACAGCACCGCGCCCGCCGCCTCCTCGAACAGCGGCCCGTCGACCCGCTCCAGCTCGTCGGCCCGGCGGACGGCCCGCAGCGCCAGGTCCGCGACCGTCGAGGGGGCGGCCGGCAGCAGCCGGGCGTAGTCGCGCACGCGCGCGACCACCTCGTCGTCCGTGGGCTCCAGGAGCTCGTGCAGCTGCACGAACCAGCGCAGCTCGTGCGGGGTGCCGCCGCGCAGGAACCGCCGGACGCAGCCGTCGATCAGCGTCTCGCGGGCGATCCGCCCCGTGGCGGCCAGCTCGGCCAGGGCGCCGGCCCAGGTCCTGCGCTCCCGGTCCCACTCCGCGCTGCTCCGGTCGAACGCGAGGGCCGCGCCGACGCCGTCCGCCTCGAACAGCCGGGGGACGAGCACGTCGAGGAACGGGTCGTCGGCGAGCGCCCGGGTGTCGGCGCCGCCGCTCGCCCACATCACGACGAACCCGTCGGCCGCCGGCGGCTCCGCGCCCGCCGACAGGGTGAGGCCCGCCGCCATGTGCCACCGCGGGAGCACCTCCTCCGCGAAGTCCGTCACCCGGATGCGCTCGGCGATGCGGCGGCCGACGTCGGCGCGCCACTCCGCGGGACGGCCCGCGGTGACCTTGTCCAGGTCCTTGCGCAGCTGCGGGCCCTGGGAGCGCAGCCACCACGAGTCGAACTCGCGGCGGCACAGCCATGCCGCCGCCGCGGCGGCCCCGCCGATCGTGCCCGCGCCCGCCAGCATCAGCGGCCGGTGGAAGCCCCTCTCCAGGTCCCCGAACCGGGTCGCGTCGCGCATCTCCTTCAGCCTGCCGGGCAGCCGGCCGGCGACCTCCTTGCGCCCCGCCGCGTCCAGCCGGGAGACCAGCGTGATCACCCGGCCGGCGTCCTTGGCGTCGATCGCGTCCCGGATCGCGTCCCAGCTCATCGCGCCGCCTCCGCGTCCAGCCCGGCGCTCAGGCCGGCCACCAGCGCGCCGTCGCGCCGGACGATCGTGGCCGCGAGGACGTGCTTGCACGGGCCGCGCTCGCCCCGGTGATCGAACCACCACGGGCACGTACAGGTGGTGCGGTCCTCCTCGAACCGGACGAGGCGCTCGCCGCCGTCGGTCGTCACGACCGCCGCGGCGTCGCCGGTGAACCTCACGGCGCCGTCCGCGACCAGCGCCCGCGCCGACCGCAGGCGCGGGTTCAGCCCCGCCACCAGCGCCGGGTCGTAGGGCAGCTCCCGGTGGAAGAACGCGGCCTCGGCGGTGTCGAAGCCGACCCGGCCGGACGTCCCGAGCTGGGTCAGCGCCGCCTTCGTCCGGTCGGGCGGGAGCCCGGACCGCTCGGACAGCAGGTCCGGGTCCACGCGCGGCTCGAACGACAGCAGCGCGCCGATCAGGTCGGCGTCGCCCGCGGCCTCGTCGGTCGCCAGGGCGCCGAGGACGGCGCCCTCCCCGGAGAACCCGCGCGACGGCTCCGGCGACAGCGTCAGGAAGTAGCGCATGCCGGGCAGCTCCAGCTCCCACACGCTCGCTACGGGCCCGCTCGCGGCGGTGGCCGGGGGCCCGTAGGCGCGCAGCGCGCGGGCGAACCGCAGCAGCGGGAGCATGGTCCGCAGCCGGTCGGGCCCGGCGAGGCACACCGCCCCCGGGGCCGGACGCGACGACAGCCGCAGCGTCCGGCCGGCCGGCGCCGCCCAGAGCGCCCCGCGTGAGCGGGCGGGCAGCGACCGCAGGAACCGCACGGCGTCCGGGCCCTTCAGCTCGGCCCGCGGGTCGAACCCGGCGGTGATCACCTGGACCTCGGCGAACCCGCGCAGCCACCGCTCCGGCAGCGGCACCTTCTTCTCCACGACCGCGCCGTCCAGCGTGGTCACCGCCAGCTCGTCGGCGCCCACCGCCAGGTGCAGCGGGTCCGACCCGCCGACGCGGGCGAGCGCCTCCCGCAGCGGGCCGTTGACGTCCACGTTCGTGGTGCCGCGCGCCAGGACGTCGCCGTCCAGCGCCGGCTCCAGCACGTCCAGCCGCGCGTACACGCCGCCGCACGCGGAGAACGACTCCATCCGCAGCCGGTCGCCGTTGCAGGTGACCACCGGGTCGCGGAAGCCGGTGGGGCGCGGCTGGAAGTACCGGGTCCGCGCCACGTCGGCCAGCGCGATCAGCCCCGCCGCGGCCGGCGCCGCCTGGGTGAGCACCCCGCTGAAGAAGTGCGGGTGGGCCTGCGGCCCGCCGCTCGTCGTCCCTCCGGACGTCGACAGCCCGAGAAGGCCGCCGTCCAGCCCGGAGGGACGCGTGTAGGAGTACGCCTGTGCCGCCGTCGCGCTGCTCGCCATGCCTCCACAAGGTAGAGATCACCAGCGACAAAAGCGCCAGAACCGGCGAATCACTCGATGATCCCCGGGAAGAGAAGGGCCAGCTCATGGGGGTACCGCGCGATGAGCCGGAGCTCGTCGTCGGTGAGGGGGCGGCCCGTCTGGGCGTTGCAGAGCTGGACGAGCCTGAACGACAGCTCCTCGTCGGCGGGCTCGACGCCGAGGCCGTCCATGACGTGCCGGAACCCGGCCTTGCCGCCGTACTCCCCGGTCAGGACGACGCGTCCGGGCCGCGCGTGCCAGTCGTCGGGGAACGGGCCGAGGGTCTCCTCGTCGTACAGCTCGTAGTTGCCGTGGTCCTTCAACGCCCCGTCGGCGTGGATGCCGGACTCGTGCGCGAACGCGTTCCGCCCGACGCCGACCTGGTTGTAGGGGAGCGGCTGGCCGAAGGCGTAGCTCGCCCACAGCGCGAAGCGGCGCGCCCAGGACAGGTCGATCGGGTCGCCGATCTCGGCGCCGGTCACCTGCGGGTCGAAGGCGTGCCGGAACGCGAGGATGGTCGACAGCAGGTCGGCGTTGCCGGACCGCTCGCCGATCCCGTTGACGCACGTGTTGATCCAGGCGTCCTGCCCGGCCTGAAGGTCGCCGAGCGCGCCGTGGATGGAGTTGGCGACGGCGAGGCCGAGGTCGTTGTGGCAGTGCGTCTCGACGGGGATGCCGATCGCGGAGGCGAGCTTGGCGAACCGCTCGCGGATGCGGTCCGGGGTGTCGCCGCCGATGGTGTCGCAGTAGCGGACCCGGTCGGCGCCGGCCTCCTTCGCGGCGAGCGCGAACTCGGTGAGGAACCCGTCGTCGGTGCGGGAGCCGTCCTCGGCGTTGACGCCGACGGTCCGCGCGCCGCCCGCCTTGGCCGCGCGGACGGCCGCGGCCATCTCGCGGATGACGGCGTCCCGGTCGAGCTTTCCGCGGAACTTGTTCGCGAGCATGTAGTCCGAGGTGGAGATGGACAGGTTGTAGTGCGCGAGCCCGGTGCCGCCCGCCCGGACCTGGACGGCCTTCTCCACGTCCTGCGGCACGCCCCGGCACCAGCCGGACAGCCGCAGGTCGCCGAACGCGCCCGCCTCCGCCAGCGCGATCTGCGCCCGGACGTAGGGGACCTCGTGGAACAGGAACGGGAAGCCGATCTCGGACTGCGCGACGCCGAGCCGTCCCAGGTAGAAGTTCACCATCGTCTTGCCGAACTTCGACAGCCCGGTCCGGGCGGTCTGGACGCCGTCGCGGTTGGTGACGTCGAGGAAGTGAATCTGTGGCATGCCCTCAGATTGACAGTCGGATCCATATGTATCAATATTGACGAAAATCAATGTCGATGGAGCGGGCATGGGCGAGAACGACCAGGTGGGCGGGTGGATCGACGCGGCGGCGGCCGCCGAACGGCTCGGTGTGAAGCCCGCCACGTTGTACGCCTACGTGAGCCGCGGCGTGCTGCGCCGCCGGCACGCCCCCGACGGCCGCCGCAGCCTGTTCGACGCCGCGCAGGTCGAGGAGCTGGCCCGGCGCGGCAGGCCCCGGCGCGGGCCCGGCCCGGGGGAGCTGGCGATCGAGTCGGCGATCACCGCGCTCGGCGCGGACCGCCCCTACTACCGGGGCCGCGACGTGCTCGGCCTGGCCGAGCACGGGTCGTTCGAGCGGGTCGCCGGCTGGGTCTGGACGGGCCGCGACGAGCCGGCGGAGGCGCCGTGGCGGGCGCGGGACGAGGGCGTCGCGGCGGCC
>NZ_JBEYYT010000137.1:0-22197 GCF_040645715.1 Spirillospora sp. NPDC046719
CCGCGCCTGGGCGGCGGGGATCATGGCGTCCACCATCGTCTTCTGGCCGGCGTCGGCGCCGCCGAGCCGGCGGACGGCGTCCACGGCGTCCCGGAACGCCCGCGCGAGATCCCGCCCGGACCACGGGGCGCCGGGCCCCTGCGCGAGCCGCCCGAACCAGAGCCCGAACAGCGGCCCGCTCGTGCCGCCGGCCCCGAGGTGGGCGTCCGAGGCGGCCTTGAAGACGGCCGGCGGGTTCGCCGTGCCGTGCGGGTCGAGCAGCGCCGTCCGCGCGCGGCCGAGCGCGGCGGCGATGTTCCAGCCGAAGTCGCCGTCGCCGGCCCTGCGGTCCAGGTCGGTCAGCTCGCCGGAGTCGCGCAGGACGCGGTCCGCGTACGCCAGGAGCCAGGCGCGTGTGTCCGCGCCGGTCATTCGCGCGTCGTCGCCGGTCATCTCGTTTCTTCCTTTCTCACCAGGTCAGGGCCGGTGTGCGGACCGGCGCGTCCCACAGGTCGGTCAGGTCCGGGGTCAGCGCCGTGAGGGTGACCGAGAACCCGCGCATGTCCAGCGAGGTCACGTACGAGCCGGTGAGGGAGCGCGCGAGGGCGATGCCGTCCCCGGCCAGCACCCGGCGCACCTCGCGCAGCGCGACCCCGAGCTCCAGCGCGTGGGTGGCGCCGAGCCCGTTCACGATCGCCGAGACCTCGTCGCCGCGCCGCAGGCCGAGGTGCTCGACCAGCGGGCGGACGAGCGACTCGACCAGGTCGGCGGCGGTCCCGGCGGCGCGGGTGCCGATGCCCCGCTCGCCGTGGATGCCCACGCCGAACTCGATCTCGTCCGGGGCGAGGTCGAAGGAGCGCATCCCGGTCATCGGGTTGGTGCAGGCCTCCAGGGCGAGTCCCAGCGTCGCGGACCGGGCCACCACCTCGCGGCCGAGGTCGCGCACCCGATCCGCCGGGGCGCCCGCCTCGGCCGCGGCGCCGCAGATCTTCTCGACCGCCAGGACGGCGGCGGTCCCGCGCCGGCCCGGGCCGCCGTCGTCCGCCGACGCCGTCGCGAGGTCGTCGTCGACCACCACCACCTCCACCCGGTGCCGGTCGCCGAGCAGGTCCGCCGCGATCCTGAAGTTCAGGACGTCGCCGGTGTAGTTCTTGACGATCAGGACGACGCCCTCGCCGGTGTCGACGGCCCGCGCCGCGTCGCGCACCTGCAGTGCCGTGGGGCTGGTGAAGACCGCGCCGGGCACGGCGGCGTCGAGCATCCCGGTGCCGACCAGGCCGGTATGCAGCGGCTCGTGTCCCGAACCGCCGCCCGACACCAGCGCCACCTTGCCGCGCGCGGGCGTCCGCCGGGTCACGAACAGCGGGTCGTCGTGGACCCGGACGAGTCCGGGGTGGGCCGCCTCCAGCCCCTCCACCGCCTGCCGGACGAAGGTGTCGCGCTCGTTCAGCACGTATCCGCTCATGTGCCCGCCTCCACGATCCGGGCCTGCGCGAAGGCGATCAGGGCCGGTCTTGCCCGGGCTCCGGGCGCCAGGCCGGCCGCCTGTGCGGCGGCGTTGACGTGCGAGATGACGCCGTGCTCCCACATGTCGGCGCCGTTGGAGATCTCGGCGGTGTCGTGGCCGACGGTCGCCGCGGGGATGCCGGCCGCGTCGAGGACGGCGAGCCCGGCGATGCCGGCCTCGTCCTTGCCGACCCCGGCGTCGTTGAGCAGGACGAACCCGCAGCGCGCCGCGGCGCCGAAGCGCCCGGACTCCTGGCCGCCGTTGGACGCGGCGACGACGATCGCGCCCGCGTCGCCGTCCTCGACCTGGGACATGCTGTCCATGACGACGACGCGCATCCCGTCCCGCGACCACACAGTCGCTCGGTACACGATCAGATCCCTCCTCGGTCGACGAGTGCCACGATCTGGCTCTTGAGCGGGCCGCCGGGGCGGATGCCGAGCGTGCGGGCGCGCTCGTTCACGAAGCTGACGACACCGTTGTCCCAGGTGTCGTGGCCGTCGCCGATCCGCGCGGAGTCGTGCGCGATGCCGACGGCGGCGACGCCCGCCCCGTCCAGGGCCCGCAGCCCGGCGATGCCCGCGGCGTTCTTCCCTTGGCCGGCGTCGTTGCAGGCGACCAGGGCGATGCCGTACGACGCGGCGTACTCCCCCGCGCTGATCCCGCCGTGGGAGCCGGTGACGATGACGTCGCCCCGCAATGCGGGCGACCCGAAGGCGATGGAGTCCATCACCCAGACCGTGCGTCCGGCGGACCGGTGGACGGCCGCGGGCGCCGTCGCGTGGCCGTCAACGATGCGCATGCTCGGGCACCCCCAGGATCCGTCGTGCCTCACCGGTGGTGGCGGGGCGGCGGCCGTATCGGCGGCCGAGATCGGCGACGCGCGCGACCAGGTCGGCGGTCGTCGGATGGCCGAGGGCGGTGTGCGGGTGGTCGCCGATCCCGACGACCAGGTGCCCGCCCGCGGCGATGACCTCGTCGGCGACGTCCAGGACGTCGCCGCGATGGCTGGAGACCAGCCATTCGAGCTCCAAGCCGGCGGGCAGGGCGTCCAGGTGGGCGCGCACCCCCGCCGCGGTGGTGGGGTGGGCGGCGACGAACTCCTCGCCGCCGAGCACGAAGGCGACGATGAGCGGCCGGGCGAGCCGTCCGGCGCGCTCGTGCGCGAGGATCGCGCGGGTCCAGCTGAGGTTGAACGACGCCAGGTAGGGGCGCAGGCCCAGCCGCGGCGCCCGCTCCAGGAACGCCCGCTGGGTGCGGACGTCGTTGACGAAGACCCGGTCGTCGGAGGCGTAGTCGCCCGCCTCCGGATCGAACAGGTCCATGTTGGCGCAGCCCATGTCCACCGGGAGCAGGTCCGCCGCGGTCTCGGGGTCGGCCTGGTTGGGGGCGATGTTGGACAGGCGTTCCTCGACGCCGTGTCCGGGGACGTTCGCCATCGACGGCGCGAGCAGCAGCGAGCTGGTCCGGTGCGTCTCGCGGGCGATGTCGGCGTAGGTCGCGGCCGTGTGGTCGGCCTGTCCGTCCGGGGTGCGGCCGTGGTAGTGCATGAGGGAGGCCCCGGCGCGCTCGCAGTCCCGGGCGGCCTCGGCGATCTCCTTCGGTGTGAACGGCACGTGCGGGTTCGGGTCCCGGCCGGTGCCCTCGTTGACGTTGACGCCGATGATCAGCGGCTTCATCGGGCGGCCTCCGTACGGTTCCAGCCGGCGCCGGCCAGCTGGCCGCCGTCGACGCCCCACACCTGGCCGGTGACGAAGCCGGCGCCCTCGCCCGCGAGAAAGGCGATCACCTCGGCGATCTCGCCCGGCTCGGCGTAGCGCCCGAGCGGGATGGCGTCGAGGATGGCCCGGCGGGCCCGCTCGCCGCCCTGCGCGGCCTCGACCAGCGGGGTCAGTGTGGAGCCCGGCGCCACGCAGTTGACGCGGACGCCCTCGGCGGCGAGCTCGAAGGCGAGCTGGCGGGTCAGCGCGATGACGCCGCCCTTGGACGCCGAGTACGCCGCCCGGTCCGGGCTGCCCCGCAGGCCGGAGACCGACGCCACGGTCACGATCGACCCGCCGGTGGCGGCGAGGTCGTCGACGAACAGCCGGCACAGCGCGAAGGTGGCGACCAGGTTGAGCGTGAGGGTGCGGGTGAAGCGGGCGGGGGTGACGTCGCGGACGGGCGCGTTGTCCGCGGTGCCGGCGCATGTCACGACGGCGTCGACGCGGCCGAAGCGGTCGCGGGTCAGGCGGGCCAGCCGGTCGAGGGCGGCGTCGTCGGTGACGTCGGTCCGCACCGGCAGCCGGACGGCCCCGGACGCCTCGCTCGTCTCGGCGCCGCCGGCCCGGAGGTCGGCGACGACGACGTCCCAGCCGCGTTCCAGGAAGAGCTCGGCGGTCGCGGCGCCGATGCCCGAGGCACCGCCGGATATGACGGCGGTCCGCCCGGTCACCGGTTCACCAGCGCGGTCATGTCGCGCACCGGGTCGGTGCCGTCCCAGCCTGCGGCAGCGGCGGCGACGGCCTCGAACAGGGCCGCCTTGCGTCCGGCCACCTCGGAGAACTCGACCACCGTGCCGGTGTGCCCGCCCGCGGTGAAGTAGGCGAAGCGCTCGTCGGGTCCGCCGCTGCCGGAGCGTCCGCTCTGCAGCTCCCGGTATCCGAGTGCCTCGGCCTTGCGGACGAGGTCGTCGAATCCGGTCGTCCAGTAGGCGATGTGCTGCAGGCCCTCGCCGCCCGCGTCGGTGAACTCGCGGAACGCCGACGGTGCGTCGTTGCGCTGCTGGATCAGCTCGATCTGCACGGGCCCGGCCTGGGCCAGCGCGACGCTGAACTCGAGATCGCTCGGCTCGCCGCGGTAGGTGAAGCCGTTGACCGGCTGGCGCTCGATGTAGAAGAACGGCCCGACCTCCAACCGCTCGACCCAATGGGCGATCGCGGACGCGATGTCCGGGACCACGTAGCCCAACTGACGGATGGTGCCGAAACTCCGGCTCACTTCTCCTCCTCCGGTGCGGGCCCGCGGCCCGTTCTCAGCGCCGATCGTGTCGCGGCGCCCGCTCACCGCCCATGCCCCGGACCCGTTGATCGGGAATGCCGCGGCCACATCACGCCCTCCGCGAGCGGACGAACGCGTCGAGGGCGACGGCGGCGATGACGATGCAGCCCTGGACGACGTTCTCGACCTCCGCTCCCCAGCCGTTGGAGTCGGCGACGTTGCCGAGCACGGCGAGGATCCCGATGCCCGTGCACGTCCGCAGGACCGAGCCCTCCCCGCCGAACAGCGATGTGCCGCCGATGACGACCATGGCGATCGCCTCCAGCGGGATGTTCGCGCCCACGTCGCCCTGGCCGACGCCCAACCGCGACGCGAGGATCGCGCCGCCGAGCGCGGCCGCCGCACCGCCGATCACGTACGTCGAGGTGCGGACCGCGTCGACCCTCAGGCCCGCGAGCCGGGACGCCTCGTGGTTGCCACCGACCGCGTAGAGGCGGTGGCCGTACACGGTGTGGGCGAGGGCGAGCCCCAGCACCGCGGTCACCGCGGCCAGGATCCAGATCGCGTACGGGACACCGAACAGCGAGCCCTGCCCGAGCCGGGTGAACCCGGGGTCGTCCACGACGACCGGGGACGAGTGCGACGCGATCAGCGCGGCGCCCCCGTAGATCGATCCGGTGCCCAGCGTCGCGATGAACGGGTTGACCCGGGCCCGGGTGACGAGCAGGCCGTTGACGCCGCCGAGGACGACGCCGACGACCGCCACGCAGGCCAGCGCCGGCACCGGCGAGGTGTGCTGGTAGGCCGCGGCGAACACGACGCCGCCGCACCCGAAGACCGCGCCGGCGGACAGGTCGAACCCGCCGCCGACCATGGTCAGCGTCATCGCGACCGCGATGATCCCGACCGGGGCGTTCTGGGCGAGGATGTTGCGGAGATTCCCCGGGTCGAGGAAGCCGGGGTAGGCGATCGAGGCCCACCCGGCGAGGGCGAGCAGGACGACCGGCATGCCCCAGGCCGAGGCCCGGTCCAGCAGGGTGGTGCGGCGCGCGGCCGGCCGTCCGGGGGCCTCGCCGTCGGTGCCCGGCTCGTAGGTCCGGTCAAGCGACATGGCGGGGCTCCCTCGCGAACGCCGCGGTCAGGACGTCGCTCTCGCGCGCCCGGCCCGCGGAGTTGTCCAGCTCGGCGGTCACCCGGCCCTCGGCGAGGACGATCAGCCGGTCGGCGGACTCCAGCAGCTCCTCGTGCTCGGACGAGACCATGACGACCGACATGCCGTCGTCGGCGAGGGCGCGCAGGGAGTCGCGGATCTGCCGCTTCGCGCCGACGTCGACGCCCCGCGTCGGCTCGTCCGCCAGCAGGACGGCCGGGCGGCGCAGCGCCCACCGCGCGAGCAGCAGCTTCTGCTGGTTGCCTCCCGACAGCGTCCGAGCCGGGCGGGACAGGTATTCCGGCCTGACCCCGAACCGGGCGGCGAGGTCGCGCACCGCGGCCGCCGTCGCGGCCCGCGTCGTCCACCCGAGCCGCGCCGCCGCCCCGATCCGTCCCATGGCGATGTTGTCGGCCGCCGTCATCCCTCCGACGAGGCCGAGTTCCTTGCGGTCCTCGGGCAGCAGCCCGATGCCGAGGCGCAGCGCGTGCCGGACCGAGCGCGGCACCGGCCCCGGTGCCCCGTGGACGGTCATCCGTCCGGTCGCGCCCGGTTCCAGGCCCGCGATGGCCCGCAGCAGCGTGGAGCGCCCCGCCCCCACCAGGCCGGCGACGCCGAGGATCTCCCCGCGGCGCAGGGTCAGCGAGACGTCGTCGACCGCCCCGGCGACGGTGATCCCGGAGAAGGCGAGGACCTCCTCCCGCTCACCCGCGCCGGGCCGGCCGCCGGGGGCAGCGGAGCGCAGCCGCTGCGCGGCGTCCTCCCCGAGCATCGCCTCGATCAGCCGGTCCCTGGTCCACCGGCCGCCGGGCCGGGACGCGACGACGCGGCCGTCGCGGAAGACGGTGACCTCGTCCGACACCGCCAGGACCTCGTCGAGATGATGCGAAACGAAGATCACCGTCACGCCCTGGTCGCGGAGCCGCCCCATCAGCCGCAGCAACCGCTCCCGCGCGGTCGGCGGCAGCGGGGCGGTCGGCTCGTCGAACACGATGACGCGCGCGTGCGCGTCCAGCGCCCTCATCACCTCCAGCAGCTGCCGCTCGGCCACCGAGAGGTCCCGCGCGGGCTCGTCCGGGTCGGCGGCCGACCCGACCTGACGCGCCAGTTCGGCGAAGCGCCGCCGCATCCGGGCACGGTCCAGGACGGTGGACCGGCGGTCCGGGTCGGCGAGGAACACGTTCGCCATCGCCGACATCGTCGGGATGATCGTCAGCTCCTGGTAGATCGCGACGATCCCGGCCGCGCGGGCGGCGCGCGGCGACGCCCCGCCGATGCCCGAGCCGAAGGCGCGGATCTCGCCGCGCGTCGGGGCGAGCCGTCCGGCGAGCATCCCGAGCAGGGTGGACTTCCCGGCGCCGTTCTCCCCGACGAAGGAATGGATCGTTCCCGCCCCGATCGTCAGGGAGACGTCGCCGACCGCGACCGTCCCGCCGAACACCTTCGTCACCGACCTGATCTCCAGGGCCGGCTCGCCGGCGCGGCTCACGCCTGCTCCCCGGTCACGGGCGTGAGCCGAAGGCCCCCGCCGTCCCTGACCGCCTTGAACGGATGGTCGGCCGGAAAGTGCGCGGGGAGCAGGAGCAGCCCTTCGCGGGCGCAGCGCTCCAGCAGGGTGTCGCGTGTCCGCCGCGCCACCGCCGGGTCGGCGTCTCCCGCCTGGCTGAGGTCCGGGTACAGCAGCTGGATCGGATGGTGGACGACGTCGCCGCAGATGACCGCGCCGCCCTCCGGCGAGCGGATCTCGGCGACGACGTGCCCGTCGGTGTGGCCCGGTGCCGCCCGCAACACCACGCTGGTACCGCCGTGCTCAGCCAGGAGATGGCCGTCATCGGCGACCTCCCAGCGGCCGTTGTCCAGCACGGGCCGCACGCTGTCGTCGTACATGCGCACGAGGTCGGCCGCGACGCCCTCACCGGGAGCCGCCCCGGCGAGCGCCTGCACAGAGTTCAGCTCCGTGCGTCCGAACACGTACTTCGCCGCCGGGAACGTCGGCCGCCAGAGGGCGCCGTCGAGCCGGGTGTTCCAGCCGCAGTGGTCGGGATGCAGGTGGGTGCTGACGACGACGTCGACATCCGCGACGGCGGTACCGGTCCGCTCGAAGCGGTCCAGGAAGTCGGTGTCGAACCGATGGTGCGGCAGAAGGTTGGGACGGTCCTTGTGGTTGCCGTTGCCGGCGTCCACGACGAGCGTGGTGCCGCCGAGCCGCACGACATAGGTGTGGATGGCCAGGACGAGTTCGCCCGTGGCCGGGTCGACGAAGCGCGGCCCGAACTCGGCGGCGGCACGGGCGGCCTGCTCACCGGTGGCGCCGGGGAACAGCTCCCCCGGCGGGAACGGCCAGCGCGTCAGCTCGGTGACCTGGGTGACGGTCGCCTCGCCGACCGTGATCTGGAATGTCATCAGCCTTGCCCTTCGTAGTCGCCGAGCGTGTCGCGGGTGAAGACGGTGAATCCGGACGCGGGCGCCTTTGCGGGCGTCGCGGCACCGTCGTTGAGGTAGACCGGCTCGACCTTCTTGCCCGCTCGGGCGTCGACCAGCGCGGCCAGCATGCGCGCGGTGGAGGTCACGGGGCGTTCCGGCGACGTCGCCGCGATGTCGCCGGCCTTGAGCGCTTGGACGGCCCAAGGGGTGGCGCCCTTGTCGTAGATCTGGAAGCGGTCCGACCGGCCGGCCGCCCTGAGGGCCTGGAACGCCCCCTGCGTTTCGGTGGAGAACATCGTGATCAGCCCCGTCGCCTCCGGATGGGCCTGGATCAGGGCGCGCGCCTTCTGGTACGCCCCGGCGACCGTCAGGTCGGTGTCGGCGGTGGCGACGACGTCCAGGTCCGGGTACCTGCGCGTCACGTCGGCCAGTGCCGTCTGGAAGTTCTTCGTCAGCGGGAACGGCGCCGCCGGGTCGGTCAGGGCGAGGAACTTGGTCGGTTTGCCCAGCCGCCGGGCGATCCAGGTCAGGTAGTCGCGCCAGTACTGCGGGGACTGGGTGCCCCCGACATAGGTCAGGGTCCCCGGGGCGCGCAGCGCCGCGGCCTCCTCGGAGGTCCGCCCGCACAGGGCGAGATTCGGAACGGCGACGAGCACTCCCGCCGCCGGCGCCTGCCTGGACAGGGCGGCGCAGGTGAGCCGGCCGTCGATCGGGGCCGCGATGGCCGCGTTGTACTTCCGGCTCTGCAGCGCGTTCTGGATCTGGTCGACCTGCGTCGTGGTGTCGAACTTCGCGTCGAAGATCGTCATCGAGGCGCCGGGGACCTTCCTGATCGCCGACTTCAGGTAGGTCACCCGGGACTGCAGGTCGGCGTTGTTGGTCCCCGGCAGGAACACGGCGAGCCGGAGCGGGCCGCAGGCGGGGATCTTGTACTGGTCGACGGCGACGCGGCGCGAGCATGCGCCCGAGCCCGACGCCGTCGAGCCGGAGCAGGCGGTCAGGGACGCGCCGGTGAGCGCGAGGACGAGGGCCGCCACGGGCGTGGTGGCGCGACTGTGGAACTTCACGGCACGAGACTCTCTGTGGGTGGGAAGGCGGCCGGTCAGGAACCGGCGGCCGATTCGGCGGGAGCCTTCGGGCGGGCCGGCGAGGTCCGGCGGGTCGCCGCCCCGAGGGCGACGACGATGGCGGCGGCGAGCGCGAGGACGACCGCGTACACGCCGACCGCGGCGGTGAAGCCGCCGGTCGCGTCCTTGATCCAGCCGGTGACCTGCGGCCCGAAGTAGCCGCCCAGGTTGCCGACGCCGCTGATCACGCCGAACCCGGCGGCCAGCGCCGCCCCGGTGAGGAACGAGGACGGCATGGTGATGAACACGCCCATGGCGCCGTAGAGGCCGACGGCGGCCACGCAGAATCCGGCGATCGCGACGGCGGGTTCGGAGAAGGAGACGGCAGCGAGCCCGAAACCGGCCGCCGCGACGGCGGCGGCCACGGCGAAGTGCGTCATACGCTCCTGCCGCCGGTCCGACCGCCGCATCCACCACAGCACGGGCCCGATCGCGACGAGCGCGGGAATCGCGGCGACCCAGCCGACCTGGTTCCGCGACAGCCCGAACTGCGCCAGGATCTGCGGGATCCACAGCTGGAACCCGTTCAGGCTGAACGTGACGCAGACGAACACGACCACCAGGACCAGCACGCGTGGATGCACCAGCGCGCGGGCGAACCCCGGCTCGCCGTGCGCTTCCGTCGTCTCCCGGTCCTCCCCGCGGAGCTCGGCGACCAGCCAGTCCCGCTCGGCGGTGGTGAGGAACGCGGCGTCCTTCGGATCGTCGCGGAGGAACCGGACGCAGGCGCACCCCAGCACGACCGCCGGGATCCCGGTGAGCACGAACACCCACCGCCAGCCCGACAGGCCGAGCAGGCCGTCCAAGTCCAGGAGGTGCGTCGTGACGGGCGTGGCGAGCGAGGACAGGCAGATGAAGGCGACGATCCAGGCCATCGCCCGCCCGCGCTCGCGCCGCGGGAACCACCGCGACACCAGGTAGAGCATCCCCGGCGAGAAACCGGCCTCGGCGACACCCAGCACGACCCGCGCGAAGGCCAGGCCGGTCGTCCCCTGCACAGCCGCCGTGCCCATCGTCACCAGGCCCCAGGTCACCATGATCCGACCGATCCAGCGCCGGGCGCCGATCCTCGTCAGGATGTAGTTGCTGGGCGGTTCGCAGATCGTGTAGCTCCAGAAGTACACGCCGGCCGTGAACCCGAACGCCGACGCCGAGATCCCCAGCTCGTCGTTCATGGTCAACGCCGCGACGCCGATGTTCAGGCGGTCGAGGTACACCACGACGTAGCAGAGGCCGATCAACGGCATGAACCGCGCCGTCACCTTGCGGACGGCGCGGTGCCCCACGTCCGTCCGCTCCGGGACATCACGCATCCCTTCCACCTCGATTCTCCGACGGGCGCCGTGTGACGCCGGCCACACAGAATGAGGTGGTCCCGCCCCCGTCACCACAGGCCGGTGCCGTTCATCGGGAATCGACCTGCGAACCCCTCGAGATCACGGCCAGGCCACCCCCGATTTCGCCACCGGGGCACCGACGGGTCGGCGAGCGCCCGGCCCCTGCCTGCGCCCCCGTCAGAACGCAGGTCACGCGGAGACGGCGCCACCCCGGGCACCTCTTGGACGGGCACGCGAAGTTGCTGCTCGGCCGTGCTTACGCGGCGGTGCGTAAGGGCCGGGGCCAGGGCCTTACAGCCGCGGGTCGTCCACCAGCCGGTAGCCGCGGAACCCCTCGCCGTCCGGGACGGCGGTGAACCTCCGGCCGGGCAGCTCGTTGGCGGGCAGGCCGGCGTCACGCGCTATGTCGGCGGCCGGCACCCGCACCGGGTCCCGGTAGTCGTGGTCCGGGGTGACCAGCTCGGCGATGTCGCCGATGTTCAGCAGGACCCGGACGGTGACTCGCTCGGGGGTGGTATCGGCCATGGTGCGTCCTTCTGGTCGCGGTCGTGCAGGTCTGCGCGGGCGCCCTGGCCTGGCTGCCGAGGCCGCCCGCTGAGCCCGGCTAATGCCCGTAGGGACGCTCTCGGTATTCGGCCGGCTCGGTCAAGCCGAAGTCCGATCGGAGGTCGCGCCATACCGAGTGGGCGTGGTTGCCGTCCCGTTGTTCTTGTACTCGACGAGGATGCTGAGACCTTGGACTCGATAATAGTGCGGCTCCCCCTCCTCGACGCTTCCCGCCCAGCCGAAGTGCACTTCGTTGAGGACAGAGTCGCGGAAATAGTGGGCGTCATAAGCCACGACGAGGCCATGCGGCGCGCGGCCCGTGTTATCGGCCGATGAGTCGCCGCACTAGACGGCGCTGTTCTGCGTCCAGATCCTGGATGCGAATGCCCGTCCGGGGTTGATGATCGCCAGGCGCGAATGGTCGGCTTCAGTGTACTCACTGCTCGCTTCCGCCTGGCAATAGATGCCATTGACGAGTTCGTCGAGCGTGGGATCCGAGAACCGTTTACACCATATGTCCTGGAGGTGCGACATCGTGTCGCCTCTGCTGGCAGGCAGGGGTTGAGGAAGAAGGTGGTACAGGCTGGCAGCCCGCGCGGATCCTCCTCGGTGATCCTGTCTCGCCAGACGGGATCACTCAGCACGATCCGGACCAAGTGGGTAGGCGATCGTAGCCCGGACAAGGCCGAGACGGCGGCCATGGCGCGACGCCGCCGGTGCGTCACCTCAGGCGTTACGTAGTTACGACACGGGCGAAATATGCCGGAAACGGTCATCCGATTTCCTCACCGCTCATGATCTACAAGCGGAGGAGGGCCGATGGGCCTACCGTCGGATGACGATCTCGATGCCTTCATCACGGCGCGGCTGGCGCTGGCGGGGGTCGATCTGAACCAGCTTCCCGAGTCGCCCGATGCCACGACCGGCGCGCCGTCGCGTGCGCAGGCCATGGAGTACCTGCGGACATTCCTCGCCGGTGCGAAGAGCGGCGGCGCGCGGCCCGGCGGACGGCCCGCCGCGATCGGCGGCTGGCGGCCGCCGGCGGAGGGCCCGGACTCCGCCGCGCTGTCGCAGCAGGCCGATCCGCCGTTGGAGTACCCCTCGATCACCACGGCCTGGACGGCGACCCGATGAGCCGCTCGGTCTCCCGCCGGCTGTTCCTGGCGCGCTCGGGCGCGGTGACCGCCGCCGCGGCTCTGGCGACCGCGCCCGGCGCGACGCCGGCCCTGGCCACCACCCGCCGGCTGACGATCCCCGACGTCCCGGTACGTCCGGAGGCTGCGGCCGATCCCACCGAGGCGACGCTGGCGGAGGCGGCCACGCTGCTCCGCCACCGCAAGATCAGCGCGGTGCGGCTCGTCCAAGCGCACCTGGACCGCATCGCCGCCCAC
The DNA here is from genome assembly GCF_040645715.1 of Spirillospora sp. NPDC046719. NCBI lineage: Bacteria > Bacillati > Actinomycetota > Actinomycetes > Streptosporangiales > Thermomonosporaceae > Spirillospora > Spirillospora sp. NPDC046719. Next base: position 12,441 of record NZ_JBEYYT010000137.1, read on the forward strand.
GACGGCACCTACCAGGCGTTCGTCACCGTCACCGGGGAGCAGGCGCTCGCCGCTGCGAAGAGAGCCGACCGGGAACGCGGCGGCCCGCTGTCCGGCATCCCCCTGTGCATCAAGGACAACTACTTCACCGCCGGGGTCCGGACGACCGCGAACTCGTTCATCTTCGACCAGTTCGTTCCCGGCTATGACGCGACGGGTGTCGCCCGGCTGAAGAACGCCGGCGGGATCGTCATCGGCAAGGGGCAGATGGGGCCGTTGGCCACCACCCGGGCGACGACCCCCGACGGCCGGATCACGACCGTCAACGCCTGGACGCCCACCGACCCCTCGGTCGATCCCGGCGGCTCCTCGACCGGCCCCGCCTGCGCCGTGGCCGCACGGATGGCCACCTCGTCGATCGGCACGCAGACCGGCGGCAGCATCGTGCTGCCATCGAACCAGCAGAACCTGACCGGGCTCAAGCCGACCATGGGCCGCACCTCGATCTACGGCGTCATCCCCCTGTCGTTCACCCGTGACCACAGCGGACCACTCGCCCGCGACGCTCTGGACGCCGCGATCATGATGACGGTGCTCGCCGGGCCCGACCCCCATGACGTGCGAACCCTCGGCCTGCCCGCGGTGCCCGACCTCGTCCGCGCGGCCACGCCCGTGCGCGCCAACGGCAAGGTCCGACTGCGACGCACCACGCGCATCGGCGTCCCCCCGGACTACCTGACCGGAGTGAGCGCACCGGTGCTCGCGCTGCGCAAGAAGTTCCTCGCCACCCTGGAGGCGATCCCGGGCGCCCGGACCGTCCAGGTCTCCTACCCCGACGACTGGTCCCTGCTGACGGGGGCGTTCAACGACGTGCGCCTGTCCGAGCGGACCGAACCGTTCCGGCCCTGGCTGCAGAAGGACCTCAAACTGTTCGGAGTCTCGGTCCTGAGCTGGCTCGGCGGACTGATGCTGTCCGGCGACGAATGGATCACCGGGCAGCGCGCCAAGACCCACCTGCTCCACCAGGTCCTCGACGGGCTGCTGAACGACTGCGACGTCCTCCTGCAGACCGGTCCGGTCCCCTTCGACATCCTCGGGCTGCCCGAGATCGGCTTCCCGATCGGATTCGATTCCGGGGTGCCCGTCGGCACGATCCTCGGTGGCGGCCCGTACGAGGAGGACCGGCTGCTGGAAGTGGTGGCGGCCTACCAGGCCGTCACGGACTGGCACTGGCGCCGGCCCGCCGATCCGCCTCAGTCCAAGCTGAGGACTCTGGCCGCACGACCACGGATCGACGCCGTCAGCGCCGCCCGGCAGAGCGCCTGAAACAAGCGCCCCCGTAGGGCGAGGCCCGGGACCGGACACGGTTCCGGGCCTGCCCGCAGAGAGCCCACCATGGCCGGACATGGGCGGACACGACTTTCGAGCAGCGCAGCCAGCAAAACCAACATACGGCGCAGCACGTGGAGCCCGTCGGGTTCGGTGAAGTCCTTGATGAGAACGCCATCGCCGGCGCGGTTGCGGACTACGGCTCGTCCCATGACTGTGGCGACCCGGTCGAGCGAAGCGTTGAACCAGCTCTGCCCGCCGGGCCGTTTCAGGTAAATCACCAGCCGCCGTGCCACGCGCAGCGCGACGTCCTGCCCGTGGTCGTAGGCGACCAACGCGGAGCACCAAGTCGCGCTCAGCCCCGGCGTCCGTCCACACGCCGCGGTCGCGGACGTCACCATGGTGTCGCGTACTCGGCGGCGAGCTGGTCGGCGGTGGACCAGCCAGCCCCCGAGCGACCGGTTCGTGGCAGAGTGGCGGGATGCCTGCCGCGCGGTATGGGATGGATGCGCCCTATGGGTTCGGCTTCGTGGGCCTGGTCGTGCTGGGGTTCTGGGTGACCGGGCTGGTGATGGCGGTCACCGCCGATCCGGCCGCCGCGCTGCCCGCGCTGGTCTCGGGCACCCTGCTGGCGGGATGCCTGACCCTGAGCCTGCACGCCACCCTGCGAGGCAAGTTCCTGGTCTGGCGGGACGTGCTGGACGAGCTGGACCTGCGTGGCGACGAACGGCTGCTCGACCTCGGCTGCGGACGGGGCGCCGTCCTGTTGGCCTTCGCCCGGCGCCTCCCGCAGGGGCGGGCGGTCGGCGTGGACCTGTGGCGCGGACGGGACCAGTCCGGCAACACCCCGGCGGCGACCCTGCGCAACGCCCGCGCCGAAGGCGTCGCCGACCGCGTTCGCGTGCAAGGGGGTGACCTGCGCAGACTGCCGTACGCGGAGGCGAGCTTCGACCTGGTCGTGTCCAGCCTGACGGTGCACACCATCTTCGGCGCGGACGCCCGTGCCCAAGCGATCGCCGAGGCGTACCGGGTGCTGCGGCCGGGCGGCCGCCTGCTGATCGCCGACCTGGCGCGGACCCCCCGCGAGTACGCCGCGGTGCTGGCCCGGCTGAACGCCCAGGACATCCGCGTGCGCGGCCTCGGCTGGCGCGCGTGGTGGGGCAGTCCGTGGGTCCCGACCCGCCTGCTCACCGCCCGCAAACCGGCCACCCCCTGAACACACCTACCGGCACGATCCAGGCCCCATGGTCGCCTGGCACCCCACGGCTTCCGGGAGGTCGTCCTCCGTCGCGGGCACTCCGAGTTCGCCGCCCGGCCACTTAGGCGCCTGCCGCGCGGGGGCGTTCAGGGGATGTAGCACGCGAACTGCTTGAGCAGCGGCTCGTCGACGCGGTACTCGCCTTGAGCCCGCCCGGGCGCTCTCGGCAGCGCGCGTCCAGTTCGGCCGGGCCGGTCCCGCCCTGGGCCGCCATCACTCCTCTGCGGCCTCGCCCCAGGTGCGGACGGGTACACCGAACACCGCCAGGTCCTTTGCGCGGTCGACGAAGCCGTCTGCGTCCTGATGCCTCAGGTCTCAGATGTGCAGCCAGCCGTTTTCGAGGGCGTCCGGCAGGAACTGGTATCCCGCCATCAGGCCGGCCCGCGGGACCGTAGTTCGCCGACATTCTCGGCGCCGGTTTCGCCGTCGACGGCCAGGGCTAACGAGGGCAACGGGCGTCCTACCGTCCCGGGGGCGCCGCGGTGAGATGTTCGATCAGCGCGGCGCGGAAGGCGGCGGGCTGGTCCAGGTGCGGTGCGTGCCCGGAGTTCGGGATCACTTTCTCGCGATAGTCGCCGTAGGTGTCGAGCACCGTGCGGGTCTGCGCGACCATCGGCTGGGGCGGGAAGGTCTCCGCGCCCGGCCAGCCCGGTATCGCGCCGATCGATCCCAGGTAGGCCAGGTCGTACAGCGAGGTGTCGGACACGATCACGTCGTCGGCGCCCCGCAGCCAGAGGATCGGCGGTTTCGGGTCCACCTCGGACAGATCGCTGATCCGCAGGTGCGTGGGTGCCATGGTGTTCAGCACGCCACGCTCCCCCGGTGCGATCCCGGGCCAGTCGCCGGTGGTGGCGGTGGTGCCCGGATAGTGGTCGTCATCGACGCGGGTGGACAGCATGGATTCCACCAGCATGTCCAGGTGCGCCGGCACGCACGGCGGCTTGACGTAGTGCGCCAGCAGCACCTGCCGCGGTGACAACGCGGACTCGTGGCCGGTGTCACCGCCGGCCAGTCGCTGCACGAACTCGGCGTTCGCGCTACCGGCGCCGGAGCCGGCGGCACTGGGATGACACAGTCGGCCGTCGGTACCGCGGGTGCCCCCGAAACCGTACGGTGACACCGGGTTCACCAGCGTCAGGGACGCGATCGCCGCCGGGGCGCCGAGCAGGTACCGCAGCAGTACGCCTCCGCCCATGCTCCAGCCGACCAGGTGCAGCGGGGCGAGATCCAGGGCGGACACGAGTGCGGCGAGGTCGTCCGAGTAGTCGTCGAGGCCGCGGGTGGCGTCCACCGGTTCGGGGTCGGTGTCGCCGAAACCGCGCAGGTCCATCGCGAGCGGCCGGAAGCCTTCGGGCAGCGCCAGCATCGTCGTCTGCCAGAACAGGCTCGACGACACGTTGCCGTGGACGAACAGCACCGGCACTCCGGCACGGTTCTCCGCCTCGAGCACGTTGACGGTCAGCCGCCCGGTGCGGACGCGGCGTGCGATCACGCCGGGAAGAAGGGTGGTCACGCTGTTCCTTTCCGCCGAGCCAGCCGGCGACCTGCGGCTCGGTCACGGAGCCACCGGCAGAGATTCCAGACGTTTGCCACTGGTCACCCGCGCGGTGGTGGCCATAGCGGCGATGCCCGTTGTGCGCAACGCGCTTCGGCCCACCACGCCACCTGGCGCCGCGATCCCCGTCGTAGCACCGACGACGGTAGGTGATCCACTCGCAGGAAGACATGTGGTCGGCCCACATGTTTTGCCCGCTGACGACAAGCAACGGCGTTGGCTCGGCAGTCTGGGCAGAACTCAATGATCTTCGAGGTCACGTCCGTTGGCGAGAGATGAGGAGCCGCCCGTAGGAGACGGTGCGACCCCGAGCATCATCCGCGCGGCGGGCCGGGCGAGAGGTGCTGTCGTTCGTGCCGGGCGATGTTCCGCGCGAACCGCTTCCACCCGCGGCGGCGGGCGAGGACGTCCTCGCCGCTTCGGCTCGTCCGATCCGGCGGCCCCATGACGCCGCGCAGCGCTGGACACCACCTGCCAGCGCCATCTGGGCGACGCTGTCGAGCACACGCGACATCCCGCTCATCGGCACTGGTGTCGAACTGGTCGGCCACCGCGACTATTGCCGGGCAGCGTGGTCTTCCGCGACGGGCTCCCCGCGGCCGTCTTCGCCGACGCCTACGGGATGTCCGCCCGCAGCGCCGTGATCTTGTTGACAGGCGAATGATTCATCGCTTCCCTCTGACCAGCCGCGCTCACTACCGGCCGCGATGACCGCCGCCGCGGGCGCGGCTGGACCTGACCCGGCGAGGGCGGGCGGGCGGTCGGGCGGGGAAGGTGGTGCCGGTCCGCGCGGCTCTGGATCCGGGCGGTCGGCCGCCCGGGTCCAGGGCCCAGCGGAGTCAGGCGTCGCGGCGCCTGAGCAGGTACGCCGCGACGGCCATCAGCGCGGCGGTCCAGGCGGCGAACACCCCGTAGCCCTGCCACGGGGTCAGCAGGTCGTCCTTGCCCTGGTGCGCCTGGGCGATCAGGTGGCCCGCCTCGGAGGGCAGGTAGGCGTGCACGTGGTCACCGATGCTGCCGGGCAGCAGCTGGGCCAGCGGCGCGAGCACCAACACGAACGCGATCACGCCGGTGATGCCGCCGGCGGGGTGCCGGACGATCGCGCCGATCGCGAGCGCGAACAGCCCGAGCATGGCCAGGTAGAGGCCGCCGCCGATGACGGCGCGCAGGACGCCGGGGTCGCCGATCGCCACCGGCGCCTTGCCGTGCAGGATCGCCGCGCCGATGAAGAACGACACGAACGACACCACGAGGCCGAAGACCAGCACGATCAGCGCGAACACGGTGGCCTTGGCCCAGAGCATCGGCAGCCGCCGGGGCACCGCGAGCAGGCTGGCGCGGATCATGCCGGTGGAGTACTCGGAGGCGATCACCAGCACGCCGAGGACGCAGACGGTCAGCTGGCTCAGCGAGAAGCCGCTGCCGAGGATGGTGCCGACCGGGTCGGCGACGACCCGCGCGCGGTCGCCGGCGTCGGCCTTGTCCCACTGCCCGACCGTGAGCCCCACGAACAGCGCGGTGAAGCCGAGGTCGAGCACCACCAGCAGGACGAGGGACCACAGCGTGGAGCGCACCGAGCGAATCTTGGTCCATTCGGCGAGCATCAGGCGGCCGAACCCGGGGCGGGCGAACGAGGCGGGGTCGCTCGCGGGCTTGCGGGCGGGCGCGTCGGCGGCGGTCATCGCTTCTCCCCCTGCTCTGCGGGCGCGGTGCCCTCCGCGGGCGCGGCCCCGGCGCCGCCCGGCGGCGACGGCGGCGGGACGGCCGGCGCGTCCGGTCCGGCGACGGCGCCGTACTCGACGCTGTCGCGGGTCAGTTCCATGAACGCCGCCTCGAGGGAGCCGCGGCGCGGCGTCAGCTCGTGCAGGACGGCGCCCTCGGCGGCGGCCAGCTCCCCGACGCGGGGCGCCTCCATGTGGGTGACGGTGAGGACGGTGTCGCCGTCCGGGGCGACCTTGGCGCCCTCGGCGGCGAGCACGCCGGCGAGCCGGGCCGCGTCCGGGCTGCGGACGATCACCATCTTCTCGGTGCTGCGCTCGATGAACTCCTCGGTGGAGCAGTCGGCGATGAGCCGGCCGCGGCCGATGACGATGAGGTGGTCGGCGGTGACGGCCATCTCGTTCATCAGGTGGCTGGAGACGAAGACGGTGCGGCCCTGCGCGGCGAGCCGCTGCATGAGGGTGCGGATCCAGACGATGCCCTCGGGGTCCAGGCCGTTGACGGGCTCGTCCAGGATCAGCACGGACGGGTCGCCGAGCAGCGCGGCCGCGATCCCGAGCCGCTGCCCCATGCCGAGGGAGAACCCGCCGGCGCGCTTGCGGGCGACGTCGGTGAGGCCGACGAGGTCGGCGACCTCGTCGACGCGGCGGCGCCCGATGCCCTGCGTCTGCGCCAGGCACAGCAGGTGGTTGTAGGCGCTTCGGCCGGTGTGCACGGCGCGGGCCTCCAGCAGCGCGCCGACCACCCGCATCGGGGCGGGGAGGTCGCGGTAGTGGCGGCCGGCGATGCGGGCGTCGCCGCGGGTGGGCCGGTCCAGGCCGAGCAGCAGCCGCATGGTCGTCGACTTCCCGGCGCCGTTGGGGCCGAGGAATCCCGTCACCCGTCCGGGGACGACGGTGAAGGACAGGTCGTCCACGGCGGTCTTGTCGCCGTAGCGCTTGGTGAGGTGCTCCGCCTCGATCATGCGCGCGTCCCGGGGGTCGGTTCCAGTGATCGGGATCACACTAGCGCGGGGGACGGGCCGCGCGGATCCTCCCGTGAGCCGATGCGCCTCCACCCCTGGTAGGGCATCGGGGGCGGCGGGCGGGGCCCGCGTACCGCGCGGGGAGCAGCCGTGGTCACTCCCGGCGCCGGACGCCTGAGCGGGCCCGTTCCGGGGAGGATGATCACGACCCCCTGGAGGAGTGATGACCGCTGTGACCGATCCGCCCGCGCCGCCGCCCGGCGCGTCCGCCGCGCCGGCGCCGGAGCCCGCCGGGCGCCGCCGTCCGCGGCTGCGCAGGTGGGGACGGCGCCTGCTGATCGCCGCGGTGGTGCTGCTGGCGGCGGTCACCGTGTTCTCCTTCGCCTACAACGCGGCGACGGCGGGCCGGGCGAAGCCCCCGGCCGGAGCGCTGTTCACCGAGGCGGACGGGGTCCGGACCCGCTACCGGGCGTGGGGGACGAGCGGGACGCCGGTGGTGCTGGTGCACGGCGCGTTCGAGTCCGCCGACACGTGGGCGTCGGCCGCGCCGCTGCTGGCCGCGCGGCACCGCGTGTACGCGCTGGACCTGACCGGCTGGGGGTACAGCGAGCGGCGCGGCCCGTTCGACGCCGCGCGCCAGGCCGCCCAGTTGCTCGGCTTCCTGGACGCGATGCACCTGGACCGGGCGACGCTGGTGGGGCATTCCAGCGGCGCCGGGGTGATCGCGGCGGCGGCGCTGCGGGAGCCGGGGCGGGTGTCCGGGCTGGTGTTCCTGGACGGCGACGCCCTCGACACCGGCGCCGGCTCCGGGTCCGACAAGCTGCGGTTCGTGCTGCGCGACCCGTACCGGACGACGGTGACCCGGCTGGTCGTCCGGACGGACTGGGCGATCCGGACGCTCTACCGGGCGCAGTGCGGGCCGTCCTGCCCGCGCCTGGACGAGGCGGGCGTGGAGCAGTGGCGGCGCCCGTTCCAGATGCCGGGCGCGGAGGACGCGCTGTGGAACATGCAGGCGGTGGTGGGGCTTCCCGCGGGCCGGGTGGCGGAACTGGGCCGGGTGCGGGTGCCGAAGGCGGTGGTCTTCGGGGCGGAGGACGACGTGTTCTCGCGCCGGTCGCCGTTCGAGACGGCGCGGCGGATCGGCGCCCCCTCCCCCGTGATCATCCCGGGCGCGCACCATCTGTCGCTGGTGTCGCATCCCCGGCAGGTGGCGGACGCGGTCCAGGCGACGGCGCCCTGACCCCGCGAACGCCCGAGACGGCGTCCGGCACGACGGCGTCCGGCACGGCGGCGCCCCGACACGACGGCGCCCTCCCCGCGGGGCGTGCGGGGAGGGCGCCGAGCCGTGGCGGTCCCGAGGTCAGGCGGCGACGCCGTCGGCGGCGTTGATGTCCTTGTGGAACCGCTTGTGCACGTAGAGGCGCTCGCCGAGCGAGTCGCAGCGCCACCACAGGCCGGAGGGCGGGCCGATCCGGGTGTGGCGGGGAAGCTCGCGCAGCACCTCGTTGACCGGCGTCATGCGCAGCCGCCCGGACCGGCACACCAGGATGCGCCGGTCGGTGACCACCACGACCCGGTAGGCGTTGGTGAACAGGATGATCCAGTACGACAGCAGGGCGAAGTACTGGCTGGTCGTCTGCGCTCCGAAGACGGCCTGGACGTTCTCGCCCGGCTGCAGGACGTGGGCCGCGTTGGCGCGCATCTTGTCGCGGATGGCCACGGGTGGGGACCTTTCTCGCGGAGCGCGTGGGCGGCCCGGCGGCCGCCGTCACGGCGCCGCACCGGCGGTCCCACTGCCCTCGGGGGTTGTCAGAGGCCTTGATTGTGCCACCACCGCCCCGACGTAGCGCGTCTTTTCGTGTCTTGACGCAATTTGCAGCGACGAATCCATACAGGTCGGGCCGGGCGGACGCGCGGGACCGGCGGCGGCCACCCGCGGCGGCCGCCGCCGCCCGCGCCGCGACCGGTTTTATTGACGCCCTGCCAATAATTGCGGGAGGATGGCGGGAGGAACAGGCCGCCGACCCCGGGAGGCCCCGTGACCACCCCCCGCGCCTCGTCCGCGCCGGTGCCCTCCGGCGGCCTGCTCGCCGAGCGGCTCGCCGACCGGGACGTGCTGCGCACCCTCGCCGCCGAGCCGCTGGTCGGCCTCGGCGCCGGCCGCGCCCTGCTCATGCAGCTGGCGCACCCGGCGGTCGCGCGGGGCGTCGCCGAGCACAGCGACTTCGCCGAGCGGCCCCTCGCCCGGCTGTTCGGCACCCTGGACTTCCTGCTCGTCACCACGTTCGGGACGCCCGAGCAGGTCGGGCGGATCGCCGCGAAGGTCCGCGGCGTCCACACCGCCGTCCGCGGCGAGGGCTACTCCGGCAACGACCCGGACCTGCAGCTGTGGGTGAACGCCACCCTCATCGACTCCGCCCTGTACATCTACGAGCACGTCATGCGGCCCGGCGACGGCGAGCCCGACCTCGCCGAGGAGTACTACCGGCAGGCGCGGATCGTCGCGGAGGTCCTCGGCTGCCCCCTGGACGCCCAGCCGCCCGACCTGGCGGCGTTCCGCGCCTACATGGCCGAGACGGTGGCGTCGCTGGAGGTCACCGACACCGCCCGCGAGGTCGCCGCCGCCGTGCTGTACCCGCGCAAGCTGCGCGCCCTCGCGCCCGCGCTCGCGGTGTTCCGCCTCGTCACGACCGCGCTGCTGCCGGAGGCGCTGCGCGACCAGTACGAGCTGCCCTGGACCCACAACCGGCGCCGCGCCGCCGACCTGGTGCTGCGCACCGCCACCGACCTGCACCACCTCACCCCGGCGTTCCTGCGGCGCCCGCCCCGGCCGCTGCTGGTCCGGCTGGCCCGGCACCGCGTCGACCGCACCCTCGCCAGCCGCCGCGACCGCCGCCGGCGCGGCCGCACCTGACCCACCGGAGACCGCCGATGCTGGGCATCTACGCGCACC
>NZ_JBEYYT010000138.1:0-22117 GCF_040645715.1 Spirillospora sp. NPDC046719
GGGCCCCCCGGCCCCCCGCCGGGCTCCGCGGGGGCCCCCACCCGGCGCTCCCCCCGGTCCCCCCCCCACCCCACCCCGCCGCCATGCCCCGGGGGGGCGCCCACCACCCCCAACGCCGGGAGCGGCCGGTCGTAGCCTGAGGCCAGCAGCGGCGCCGAGGCGGCGGCGGCCAGCGCGACCGCGACGGACGCCGGCACGCCGCGGGAGGCGACGCTCACCGCGCCCACCAGCGGCTCTCGTTCCACTGCGCGGCGAAGCCGGCCGCGTCGGGGGCGCGCAGGAGCCGCGCCCCCGCGTACGGCGCGGGCATCCCGTCGCCGGGGCCACCGGGTCCGATCAGGCCGACCAGCGAGAGGGTGCGCCGCGCGGCGAGCACCCGCATCGCGGCGGCGACGTCCTCGGCCGCCGCCCGGGCGGACAGCAGGACGACCGCCGGTCCGGACGGCGCGGACCGCAGCCCGGCGCAGGCGGCCGGGAAGTCGGCCCCCGGCCGGGCCCTGGCCTCGGCGAGCACGTCGAGGTGCGCGGTCGTCCCCGCCGTCGCGGGCGACCGCGCGCCGCCGGCCAGCCGCAGCTCGACGGGGACGTCCGGGGCGGACGCCACGATCGACGCCGCGGCCTCCGCGAGGGCGTCCAGCTCGGCGGGCCCGTACCGGTCGTCGACCAGCACGGTCATGCCCGGGCTGGCGGAGTCCATGTGCTCGCGGACCATCAGCCGCCCGCGCCGCGCCGAGGTGCGCCAGTGGATCTGGCGGACGTCGTCGCCGGGCACGTGCTCGCGCAGCCCGGCGAAGGCCCCCTCGGAGGCGCGGACCGACGCCGACGAGGTGTCCCGCCCGCCGCCGCCCGCGGCGGGCACGACGGCGAGGCGGTAGTGGCGCGGGTGCACCAGCAGCCGGACCGGCACGTCGTCGGCCGCCCGGACCGCGCGCACCAGGCCCAGCGGGTCGGTGCGGACCAGGCTGAGCGGACCGGCCTCGACCGCGCCGCGCCGCGGCGCCGACAGCAGGTACCGGATCCGGGGGCGGGCGGTGCCGAGCGGCAGGACGACCGCCGGACCGGGGCCGGCGACGCGTTCGGCGACGGCGCTGCGGCCGTCGCCGCCCGGCTCGATGTCCAGGACGACGGTGACGGCCGAGCCGGCACGGACCCGCGAGGCGGTGGCCCGGCGGCGGACCCGTGCGGCCGGCGGCCGTCCGGCGACGGGCACCGCCAGCACGACGGCGAGGACGGCGAGGGCGCCCAGCACGCCCGGGACCAGGTAGCCCAGTCCGAGGCCGCCGCCGCACAGCACGGCTCCGGACGCGAGCAGCCCCCAGCCGCGGGCCGTGGGGCGGGGAGTGCCGCCTGCCATGCTCCTAGCGCCCGTTCCCCTGCGGAACCGGGACGGGGACCTCGGCCAGGATGCCGTCCAGCAGCTCCGCGGCCTCGGCGGCGGTCGTGGCGCCCGACATCGGCACCAGCCGGTGCGCCCACACCGGCCCCGCCAGGGTCTTGACGTCGTCCGGCGTGACGTAGCTGCGGCCGTGCGCCAGCGCGTACATCCGCGCCGCGCCGCACAGCGCGATCGACGCCCGCAGCGACACCCCGGCCCGCAGGTGCGGATGCCGCCGGGTGCGCTGGGCCAGGCGCAGCACGTACTCGTAGACGGGGTCGGCGAACGCGACGCTGTCGGCGGTCGGGCCGAGCCACGCCATCGCCTCGGTGTCGAGCACCGGGGTCAGGTCCTCGGGGACGGTCAGGGCCGAGCCGCGCAGCAGCGCCATCTCCGCGTCCTCGCCGGGGTATCCGAGCGACAGCCGCATCAGGAAGCGGTCGAGCTGGGCCTCGGGCAGCGGGAAGGTCCCCTCCAGGTCGACCGGGTTCTGCGTCGCCACCACCAGGAACGGGCGCGGCACCGGGTGCGCCTTCCCGTCCACCGTGACCTGCTCCTCCTGCATGACCTCCAGGAGCGCCGACTGCGTCTTGGGCGAGGTCCGGTTGATCTCGTCCACGATGACGACGTTGGCGAACACCGGGCCGGGATGGAACTCGAACTCCCGGGTGCTCTCGTTGAAGATCGTCACGCCGGTGATGTCGGAGGGCAGCAGGTCGGGGGTGCACTGCACGCGGCCGACCGTCCCGCCGGTCACCGCCGCGAGCGCGCGGGCCAGCGTCGTCTTGCCCATGCCGGGCAGGTCCTCCAGCAGGATGTGCCCGCCCGCGGCGAACGCGGTGAGGATCAGGCGCACCGTGGCGGGATCGCAGCGTGCCGCCTTCTGGACGCCCTCGGCCATCCGGTCGAAGGCGTCGGCCACCCGCAGCGCCCCCTCCGGGGGGATCGCGGGCGTAGCGGTCATGGTGCTCACTGGGTACCCCTTCTAGCCGCAGTTGGCCCAGCCGGACGAGGCGCTCGCGCCGGACGCGCCGCCCGAGTAGCGGACGCAGATGCCGGGGGCGTGGACGAAGACCGGCCCGGCGTAGTACTTGAAGGTGCCGCTGTCGCTCGCGACCTTGCCGGTCTGGCTCTGCAGGCGGACCCAGACGCTGGTGCCCTTGCCGATGTTCGTGGTCTTCATCGTGACCGCGCAGTTGTTCTTCGTGGTGGCGCTGTAGAGCTGGTAGATCCGCCCGCCCGCGAACGGCGTCGACCGCTGGATCTTGTAGTTGCCGCCCGCGGACGCGTTGCAGACCTGCTGCGGCGTGTACGGGTTCCTGGTCTGCGTGGGCTTCGGCTTCGGCTTGGACGTCGTCGGCTTGCTCGACGGCTTGGACGTCGTGGGCCTGCTCGACGGCTTGCTCGTCGTCGGCCTGCTCGACGGCTTGGAGGTCGTCGGCCTGCTCGACGGCTTCGAACCGGTGGACGGCCCGGACGGGGTCGTGCCCGTGGACGGCGACGACGGTGACGTCGAGGGCCCCCGCGTGGGCAGCGGAAGCGACGGAGCGGGTCCGCTCGGCCTCGCCGGTGTCGGCTCCGCGGGTTCGGTCGGAGCGGGCTTCCAGGGCTTGTCGGGCTTGCCGGGCTTGGTGGGCAACGGCAGCTCGGGCGTCTGCCGCGGCTGCCCCGGGTCGAACGGGTTCGGGAAGACCGGATCGGCGGGCGGGACCGGCACCTGGGGCGGGCTGCTCTCGCCGCCGCCCGGCGTGTCCGGGCCGTCTCCGCCGTGCCCGGATCCGCCCGGGTACTTGCCGATCGTGCGGGCCACCCCGTCGTCGCCGACGACCAGGGCGTCCGTGCTCCCCGGCGCGTTCACGAACAGGTTGCCCTCGCGGACCTGCACCTCCAGGTCGCCGCGCCCGGACGGCATGTTCAGCACGCCGGTCTGCCGCCCCGTCGGCTCGAACACCCGGACCTGCCCCGTGTTCCGGACGGGGAGGTACACCTTGCCGGCGAACGGAACGGCGGGCTCCTGGACGGGGTCGCTCAGCGGGAACGACCGGACCGGGCCGCCCTTGCGGACGTCGCCGAGCGTGACCACCGAGCCCGCGGCGGGCACGGTGACCGCGGCGAGCGCGCCGTGGGTGCGGTCCGGCACCAGCGCGCCGTCGAGCGGCACGGACACCGCGACCTTGCGGGTGCTGTCACCCGTCGCGACCACCAGGGCCCGCCCGCCGCGGTCCACCACGAGCGCGCCGCGGTCCAGCACGGTCACCGCCAGGTCGTGGCCGGGGTCGGCGACCCCCGCCGTGTGGACGATGCTGGCGCCCTTGTCGGTGACCTTCAGGGCGACGGCGGTGCCCTGCCCGGGCACCGCCACCCACAGCAGCCCGGCGTCGTCGAACTCGCCGCCGACGAGCGGACCGGGCAGTTGCAGCACCGGGCCCACGGGACGCAGCGTGGACGGGTCGAGCGCGCGCACCGCACCGGAGGTCCGCTCGATCAGCGCGGCGGCCGCACCGCCCATCGCCAGGTGCGGATCGCCGCGGGTGCCGATGTCCAGCTTCCCCGAGAAGCCCAGCCCGTTGAGGTTGAGCGACGACACGCGGCCGGTGTCCAGGTCGTGGATGAGCAGGTACCGGTCGTTCTGCGTGACCTGCACCCGGTGGCCGCGCGCGTCGGTCACCTGGCGGCGCTGCTCGACCTTGCCGCTGTCGGGGTTGACCCGGTCCACCTCGCCCGCCGTCCGGCTCCACAGCCAGGCGCTGCCGTCGGAGGCCGCGATGGCGAGGCCGGACCGGCCCCCGCCCAGCAGGGTGGCCACCAGCGCGGCGCTGAGCAGCAGGGCCGCGGCCCACCAGCCGGCCCGCGCGCGCATCGCGGCGGCGACCTTCTTCCGCCCCATCACAGCCATCCCCTCGTTGCGTGCCCCCACCGCCGCTGCACCGGCTCCTCGGAGGGCATGTCGACAGCCATCACGGCAGGTCTTCTCCACAGATCAGAGGTGCGTGCTGAACCGGTCGGTGGACGGCCGGCCGCGCTATAGACCGACTGTCCGGAGGACGGGGGTTTCGGCAACCGCCGGACCGCCCGTCCTCGTCACGCCGGAGCAGCGGAGATCAGTCGTCTTCCAGGAAGTACCGTCCGAGGACCTCGCTGAAGCGGTACTCCCGGGCCTCCAGGATCCGCACCGCCCGGTCGGTGAGCACCCCGCCGGGCCGTCCGGGGTTCGCCTCGGCGAGCATCCCCTTCTTCCGGGCCAGCCGGATCCAGTTCGCCACACCCCGCCAACTGCACCCGGTGACCTCCTCCACCTTGCGCACCGGGTCGGAGTAGCCGAGGTCGACGTACCACGAGTAGATGGCGGCGACGATCGCGAAGAACTCGTCCGGCCGGCCCGCCCTCCCGGGGCGCCGCACCGAGCGCGCCGAGCGGTTGATGTGGCGGGCCATCCTGTCGATGGTCTCGGAGAAGCAGTCCTCGCGGGCCATCCTCTGCACCATGCTCGCCTGGGCCTTCGCCACCCTGGAGATCCGCGCCAGCGGGATCGTGCGCAGGACGTCGACCGTGATGCCCTGGTCGGTCTCCTCGGCGGCGGCTCCCGGCGCGGCCTTGATCACCATCTCGGCCGGGCCGGCGGCGGCCGGCACGGCCCAGCGCATCGTCACCTCCCAGGCCCCGGTGACGAACCGGTGCTCGACGCCGCTTCCCGGTTCCGCGAACTCGTCGCCGGCCATGCCGGACTCGGTGACCTCGAAGAGGTCCGGGGAGATGATGATCTCCGACTTCTGCTGCTGCGTGATGCTCATGTTCCCTCAAGAAGTCGCGGGCGCGGGCAGCGGGCGCCCTGTCGTGGTGGATGACCGGGACCGCGCCGGCCGGATGCCTCGCCCCGTCTCATCCGGGGGCGCCGGCCGTCGCGGCGTGCGCTCGCAGGACCGCGAGCATGGCCTGGTTCTGCCGGTAGGTGCCGATGCTGATGCGCACGGAGTCCCCGACACCGGGGACGGCGCTGCAGTCGAGGATCCGGATGCCGGCCTCCCGCATCCGGTGCGTGAGCTCCTCCGGCCGGGCGACGTCGACCAGCAGGAAGTTGGCGTCACTGGGGTGGACGCGGACGCCGGGCAGCGCGGCCAGCGCGTCCTCGACCCGCCGGCGCTCGCCGAGCACGCGGCCGATGTTGGCGCGCGCGTACTCGATCCCGGCCGGGCTGACGGCGGCCGCGACGGTGGCGATCGTCGACTGGGTCAGGGGGCGCGGGATGGCGATCCGCCCGAGGATGCCCACCACCGCCGGATGGGCGATGGCGATCCCCACCTGCTCGCCCGCGAGGCTGTACTCCTTCGACAGCGTCCGCAGCACGACGAGGTTGGGATGCGCGTCGATCTCGCGGGACAGCGGCGCGTCCCCCGAGTACTCGACATAGGTCTGGTCGGCGACGACCAGCGCCTTCCCGAGCAGGCGCGAGGAGAGCTCCAGCACGTCCGCCCGCCGGACCAGGTTCCCCGTCGGGTCGTTGGGCGTGCAGAGGAACAGCACCTTCAGCCCCGGATCGGACCGGTGCACGGCCAGGATCCGCTCGGGGTCGAGTTCGAAGCCGGCGTCCTTGCGCAGCGGCACCTCATGGATCGCGACGGACTGGAGCCGGGCGGAGACCGCGTGCCGGCCGAAGACGGGCGGGCAGACCAGGATGGCGTCCCGCCCGGCCGTGCAGAAGGCGCGGACCAGCAGGTCCGTCGCCTCGTCGACGCCCCGGGTGATCAGCATGCGGTCCCGGGGGGTGCCGAAGCAGTCGGCGAAGCGGTCGAGCAGGTGCCCCGGCTGCGCCTCCGGGTAGCGGTTGTGCGGCAGGGCGTCCACGCCGGCGGGGAACGGGGGGTACGGGTTCTCGTTGGCGTCGAGCCGGGTGTGGACGTCGCCCTCCCGCTGCGCCGTCCGCCCCGGTCCGGAGGAGGCCATCTCGAGGATCTCCGGCCGCGCCAGCCTGGTGATCTCCTCCATCGCGTCCTGCCTTCGCGCCGGCGGGGCATCCCCGGTGACACCGAGTTCCGACATGGGTTCCTTACTCTCTCCGACGCGTCGACCCGACCGGCACGACCGCCGTCCCTGTAGAACCGTTCGGCGGTGGCGGCGAACCGCAACCCCCGGTCGCAGATGCCCGCGCCGCCGGGTGCGCCGGCGCGGAACGGGATCGTCCCTGGTCACCGCCACCGCACGGGCGGCCCGGCGGCGAGAAAGACGGAGGTGGCGCCGCCGTTCTCCGGTCCGGCGGACCGACCGGGGCCCGAGGCCGGGCGCCGCCTCACGTTCCCGGACGCTGCGTTGTCGAACCGGTGAGACCCCGCAGCGGGAACGGCGACGGAGGAGAGTTCGATGAACGTGTTCTTGTGGATCGTGCAGGCGGTCCTGGCCGCCCTGTTCGCGATGTCCGGCCTGGCCAAGGTCGCTCAGCCGAAGGCCAAGCTGGTCGGCAGGTACGAGTGGATGGAGGACTTCTCCCAGGCGGCGGTGTGGTTCATCGGCGTCGTGGAGCTGCTGGGAGCGCTCGGGCTGATCCTGCCGGGCGCCACGGGGATCGCGCCCGTGCTGACACCGGTCGCCGCGTCAGGGTTCGCGGTGCTGCTGGTCCTGGCGGCGGCCCTGCACATCCGGCGCAAGGAGCCGTCGGCGCTGGGGATCACCGGCTTCCTGCTGGTCCTCTCCGTCCTCGCCGCCTGGGGCCGCTTCGGCCCCTACCACTGGTAACACCCCAACGTCGCGCCCCCGGAAACCAGAGCCCGTGCCGTCACTCACCTCAGCGCGCTGCCAAGGGACCCGGACAGGGCAGGGGTAGGGGTGTTAGGGGGTTGGGGGGGTGCGTTTGGCTGTTAGGGCGTGGATGCGGTGGGGGATCTGGAGTGGCTGGTCGGGGAAGCGGTCGTGCAGGAGCCGGGCGAGGTCGGCGTCGAAGGCGCTGATCCGGTCGGGGGGAAGGGTGGCGCCGATGCCGCTGGCGCTGCGCATGCGTCCCCGCCACGCCTCGTGGGTGAAGGGGACCACGGTGTCGAAGGCGAAGCCGTGCAGGTCGTCGAACCCGGCCGCGGTCAGTTCGTCGCGCCAGTGCGGGTTCTCGGCGAGGCCGCCGACCTCCGGCCAGTCGGGGTTGTAGGCGCAGGCCAGTTCGAGGCTCGCGGCGGCGACGGTACCGGGCTCGGTCGAGAAGTCGCGGTAGCAGATGACCAGCGCACCGCCCGTGGCGAGGAGGCGGCGGGCCTCGGCGATGGCGCGCGGACGGTCGAACCAGTGCCAGCACTGGCCCGCGCTCACCACGTCCCAGGCTCCGGCGGGCAGGCCGGTGTCCTCCGCCGGGGCGCGGTGGTAGGACACCGCGGCCTCGCCGGCGCCGCGCCGTTCCGCCTCCGCGAGGAGTTCGGGGGCGACGTCCACTCCGGCCACCGTGCAGCCTGCGGCGGCGAAGGCGCGCGCCAGGACGCCCGTCCCCGTGCCCAGGTCGACGACGCGCTGGCCGGGCAGCCCCACTCCGGACGCGGCCAGCCGGTCGAACAACTCGGGCGGGAACCCCGTCCGGTACCTCGCGTAGTCGTGGGCCGTCGGGCCGAAGTTGACCGCCACATCGCTCATTGTCCGTCAAGGACGGCGAGGAGGTCGTCGAGGGCCCTGCCGAGGGCTTCGGAGTTGGCCGGGGTGAACCAGGTGGTGCGGATGCGCTCGTTGTTACCCTTCGGGGTCTCGTGGTCGGCGGCGAGCCGCTGCAGGGTGCGGGTCTCGTCGCCCAGGGAACGGCCGACGCCCTGGAAGAGGCTCCGGACGTAGGCGTCCGCGGCGCCGGGGGCGATGCCGTGGCCCGCGGCCCAGGACGTGAGCGCGGCGAGATACGAGTAGTGGGTGGTCAGCGTCCCGGTGAGGGCGGAGAAGACGTTGAAGGACGCCTCGTCCTCGACGGGGAGCGCCCCGCCCAGGCGCTCGAAGAGGGCGTCCACCACCGGATGGGACGGGCAGGTCACCGTGACGGAGCGGCGCTCGCGGACGGTGGGCAGCGGGATCGCCCGCACCAGCGCGGCGCCGGTGCCGAGCGTCCGGCGCAGGTCGTCGTTGCCGACCCCCGCCATCACGTTGATCACGATCTTGCCGCCGTCCACGGTGAGGCCCGCGAGCGCGTCGTGCCGGTCCTGGCCCCGGACGGCGATGATCACGATGTCGGAGCGGTCCACCACGGCCTGGTTGCCGGTGCAGACCCGGACGGTCTCGTAGCGTTCGGCCAGCTCGGCGGCCGTGCGGGCGCCCCGTGGGGACAGGAAGACCTCGGGCGGTCGCTCGGCTCCGTCGCACAGGCCCTCCGTGATGGCCCGGCCGATCTCGCCTACTCCGATGATGCCGATGCTCCTCATTGCGTCCTCCCTGGTGGGCGCGGTTCTCCCCGTAGACGCTATTCGAACGTCCGATCGACGCGATTGAGGATTCTCGCGTGCGGACGCAAGGATTTCGCGCGATCGGCGAGCGCCGGCACGGCCGGGCCGGCGGGAGCACCTCGGCGCCGGGGCGGCGGCGCCGTGACCGGGCGAGATGTTGTCCGGTTGGACCGTTTTCCGGTGATCGGTGGTTCTAGGCTGTCCGGCGTGACCTCTGGGCAGACGGTGATCGACGGGCGCTTCGAGCTGCGAGGACGGCTCGGCAGCGGCGGGATGGGGACGGTCTGGCGCGCGTTCGACCTCGCCCTGCACCGCGAGGTCGCGCTGAAGGAGGTGCGGCTCGCCGGAGCCGACCCGTCCGAGGGCGATCCGGCGGTCGCGGAGATGATGCGCGAGCGGGTGATGCGCGAGGCGCGCGCGCTGGCCCGGCTCCACCACCCGAACGTGGTGACCATCCACCACATCGTGGACTCGCCCGACATGCCGCACCCGTGGCTCGTGATGGAGCTCGTCCCGGGGCGGTCGCTCCAGGACCGGCTCGCGGAGGGGCCGCTGCCGCCCGCGGAGGCGGCGGCGATCGGGCGCGGGATCCTGGCGGCCCTGCGCGCCGCGCACGAGGCGGGCATCTGCCACCGGGACGTGAAGCCCGCGAACGTCCTGCTGCGCACGGACGGCACGGCGGTCCTGACCGACTTCGGCATCGCGGTGCTGGAGGAGGCGTCGCGGGTCACGGCCACCGGCGGGCTCGTGGGCTCGCCGGAGTACATCGCGCCGGAGCGGCTGCACGGCCGCGAGGGCGATCCGGCCTCGGACCTGTGGTCGCTCGGCCTGCTGCTGTACGTGGCGGTCGAGGGCCGGAACCCGCTGCGCCGGCCGACGGCGGTGGCGACGCTGGCGGCGGTGATGGCCGCCCGGATCCCGCCGCCGCAGCAGGCCGGTCCGCTCGCGCACGCACTGCAGGCGCTGCTGGTGGCCGACCCCGCCGCCCGGCCTACGGCGTCCGAACTGGACCAGATGCTCGCCCAGGCGGAGGACGCCCAGCAGAGCGCAACGCCGCCCCCGCCGTCACCGCCGCTTCCTCCGCCCGTCCAGCACGCCGGACCCGGCACGGACCCGGGCGCGTTCCCGGGGACGGTCCCCGCCCGCCCGCCGGGGCAGCGGCGGCGGACCGGCCTCATCATCGGCGCGATCGTCGTGCCGCTGGCCTGCGCGGCGGCGGTGCTGCTCGTGGCGGCCGTCGTCTTCGTCCCCAAGCTGCTCGACGAGACCCGCGACGCGGCGACCGGCGCGGGCCTCCCGACCGGTCCGGTGGACGCCGGCGGCGACCCGCCCCCCGCGACGGCGGCCGCCGGGCCGAAGACCCTGCTCACCCCGGCCGCCATCCGTGGCGTGATCAAGAAGTTCGAGGCGGCGTCGGGCTCCCGGCAGTTCGCGGAGATGACGGTCTACGCGGGCCGCGCGACCGCCGACGCGCCGGTCCGCGGCCGGCGCGGCGCGTTCGACAACTACACCTATGAGAAGGGCGCCGACGCCGCCGTCAAAGGCGGTCCCAGCGTCGGCATCACCGATAACGCCAAAGTGAACCTGAGCGCATTCAACTGGAATGCCCTACCGGCACTCATGACCCGGGCCGCGCGCACACTGAAGGTGCCGAAGCCGACGAACAAATACGTGATCGTCAAGGCGTCCTGGACCTTCAACGGCGACCGGCCGACCATGATGGTCTACTTCACCGACGACTACGGCGGCGGCTACCTCGCGGCGAACGCCCAGGGAAAGGTCGTCACGACCGTTCCGTCCGACTCCTGATGGTTCTTCAGGGAGCGAGGCGGATCGTGGACGGCGCCCCCTGGCGGGTCATTTTCACGTAGGGGCAGAGTCCGGCCGAGGCGCCGCCGCTCACGCCGACCCGGGCGGTGTAGATCGGCGCGAACGCGGCGCCGTCGTAGTCGTCGTCCGGAGAGAGCGCCGGGACGGGGAGCGGGTCGCTCATCCGACCCCCCGGTCCCGTCCGGAAGCGGCGGAGCCGGGTGGAGCGTCGTGCTCGGGACGGTGCCAGCGCCGCAGCTTGTCGGGGTTCAGCGTGATCCAGACGGCGGTGACCGCCGTGCCGGCGGTGCTCACGCCGACCACCGCCACGGCGCATCCCGCACGGTGCAGGACGAGCCCGGTGCGGCCGTTGACGGACCGGACGGTCACGCCGGTCCGGGGCCGTCCGGCGAGCAGGGCCGCCATGAAGCGGGCGACCGCGTCCGCGCCGTGCGCGGGGTGGGCGGCGGCGCGCACCTTCCCGCCGCCGTCGCTGACCACGATCGCGTCGGCGGCGAGGACGGACGCCAGCGCCGCCGTATCCCCGGCGCCGCACGCGGCGGCGAACCGGCGCACCACGCCGTCGTGCCTCGCGAGCATGGCCTCGCCGGCGTGGTCCCGCTGGGGATGGCGCCGCAGCCAGGCGGTGACGGGATCGATCGCGGGCCCGGGCCTGCGGACCTCCTCCCCCCGCACGGCGATGTCGCGGCCTTCGCCATGGCCACCGGCGGCGAGGAGGTCCAGGCAGATGCCGCCCGCGACCCGCGTCAGCCACGCCCGGGGCACGGCGATGCCCGCACGCTCGTCGTCGTCGAGCGCGTACCAGCGACGGTACGTCTCGTGGACGATCCGGTCGGCGGCGTCCGCGCCGAACATCCACTCGGCGATGTCCAGCAGGTGCCGCCGCTCGTCGAGCATCTCCGCCAGCGACACGGTGCCGCCCGGGCCGGTCACCGGCGGCCGTCCTCGCGGCCGGGCGGGGGCGCCAGGAGGCGGGGGGCGCCCGGATCTGCGGAGCGGCTGCCGGACACCGCGGCGATCTTGGCGGGGTTCATCATCCACATGATCCGGCCGATGCCGCGGTCGGAGGCGTCGACGGTGAGGACGGTGAAGACCTCGCCGTCGCGCCGGAGCAGGGCGGCCGCCTGCCCGTTGACGGTGGCCCATTCCACGTCGACGCCCTCCCAGAACCGGGACGCGAACGCCCTGACGTACTTGGCGACGCGGACCGCGCCCACCACGGGGAAGCGGGAGGCGCGCGCCGCGCCGCCGCCGTCGGAGTAGCTGACCGCGTCCGCGGCGAGGAGCTCCTCCAGGGCGGCGAGGTCGCCGGCGCGGGCGGCGGCGACGAAGGCGGTCAGCAGCCGGCGCTGCTCGGCCCCGGTCACCGGCGCCCGCCGCCCGGACCGCAGGTGCTTGCGGGCCCGGCTGACGAGCTGCCGGGCCGCCGCCTCGCCGACCTGCACGATCGCGGCGATCTGCGGGTACGGGTAGTCGAACGCCTCGCGCAGGACGTAGGCGGCGCGCTCGGTCGGCGAGAGCCGCTCCAGCAGCATCAGCACCGCGAGGTTGAGCGCCTCGCCGCGTTCGGCGCCGAGGTGCGGGTCGGCGCCGGTGTCGACGGGTTCGGGCAGCCAGGGCCCGACGTAGGTCTCCCGGCGGACGCGCGCGGACTTCAGGACGTTGATCGCCAGCCGCGCGGTCGTCGTCGCGAGGAACGCCGCGGGGTCGGCCACGGCGGCGCGGTCGTAGGTCTGCCACCGCAGCCAGACGTCCTGCACCAGGTCCTCGGCCTCGGCGGCGCTGCCCAGCATCCGGTAGGCGATGCCGAACAGGCGCGGCCGCACCTCGGCGAAGACCGCGGTGGCGTGGTCGAGATCGCCCGCCGCCCCCGAGGCGCCCGCCGCCGGGTCGCCGTCCGGTTCGCCGTCCGCCGCCATGATCGCCCCCCGTTCCGGATCGCGGGCCGGGTCCGATCGCACCCGCCCACGCACAGCTCAGACAAGGCGGCCCCGTGTTCTGTGACAGCCGCCCGCCGCCGGCCCGCCATCCGCCCGACCCCGTGCACTGGATCGGGCGAACAGCCGGCTCAAGGCGGTCTTTCCCGGATCAGCCGTCGGCGCCGGCGGCGTCGAGGATGGCGGCGACCACGGCGTCGGGCTGCGAGGCGGCGATCGCGTGCGAGGCGCCGGCGACCTCGCGGGTCCCCCGGGACGAGGCGCGCTCGGCCATGAACCGGATCGCCTCGGCCGGGATGTTGCGGTCGAGGCCGCCGAACACGAACCACGACGGCTTGGTGCGCCAGGCCGGCTCGCTCACCTCGAGCGCGTCGGCCAGCGCCCGCTCGGTCACCGGGCGCTGCGTCGCCGCCATGAGGGCGGCCTCCTCGGCGTCCAGGTCGGCGCAGAACTGCCCGTGGTACTTCTCCTCGTCGATCCGGAACTCGTTGCCGCCGGACGCGACCGGGTAGCCGACGAGCGCGCCCGCCAGGGTGCTGCCCGCGAACTTGCCGGACAGCTGCAGGGCGCTCTCGCCGGAGTCGGGCGCGAAGGCGCCGACGTAGACCAGGGACCGGACGGCCGGGTCCCCCGCCGCCGCCGCGGTGGTCACCATGCCGCCGTAGGAGTGGCCGACCAGGACCACCGGACGGCCGATCCCGGCGACGACGTCGCGCACGTAGGCGGCGTCGCCCGCCAGCGAGCGCAGCGGGTTGGCGGCGGCGACGGCGCGGAGACCGTGGTCGTTCAGGCGCCGGATGACGCGGTTCCAGCTCGCGGATTCGGCGAACGCGCCGTGGACCAGGACGACGACGGGCTTCTCGGTGCTCATCAGGCGTCCTTCCCGGTGCCGAGGGCGGCCTTGATGACGGCGATGGCCTGGGCGGTCGCGGCCCGGGACGCCTGGGTGTCCCGGACGGGGTTCAGCATCATGAAGTCGTGGATCGCGGCGTTGTAGCGGATGCTCGTGGTCGGCACGCCCGCCTCGGTCAGGCGGCGGGCGTAGGCCTCGCCCTCGTCGCGGAGCACGTCGTTCTCGTCGACGATGACCAGCGCGGGCGGCAGCCCGGCCAGGTCGTCGAGGGTGGCGCGCAGCGGCGAGGCGGTGATCTCGGCGCGCTCGGCCGGGTCGGTGGTGTAGGCGTCCCAGAACCAGGCCATCGCCTTGGCGGTGAGGTGCGGGCCGTCGGCGAACTCGCGGTAGCTGGCGGTGTCCTGCGCGGCGTCGGTGACCGGGTAGTACAGCGACTGGTGGACGAACGTCACGTCCCCGCGCCGCTTCGCCATGATCGTCAGCGCGGCGGCCATGTTCCCGCCGACCGAGTCGCCCGCGACCGCGAGCCGGGACGGGTCGAGGCCCTGGTCCGCGCCGTGCCGGGTGATCCACTGCGCGGTGGCGTAGGCCTGCTCGATCGCGACCGGGTAGCGGGCCTCGGGCGAGCGGTCGTACTCGACGAACACGAACGCGGCGCCGGTGCCGGCGGCGAGCTCGCGGACGAGCCGGTCGTGGGTGCCGGCGTTGCCGAGGACCCAGCCGCCGCCGTGCACGTACAGGACGGCCGGCAGGACCGTCCCGGCGGTCCCGGCGGGCCGGACGATGCGGACCCGGACGTCGCCGACCTCCGCCGGGACCGTGATCCACGTGTCGTCGACGTCGGGCGCGGCGACCGGGCCGGCCTGCACGTCGTCGAGGAGTTTTCGCGCCCCCTCGGTCCCGCGCTCGTACAGGAGCGGCGGTTTCGCCGCGGCCTCGCCGAACTCCCGCGCCGCGGGCTCCAGGACGTGCTCGCTCATGCTGTGCTTCCCTTCTCCGTGGTGGTGCCGGCCGGGCGGGTCGCCGGGCCTGGCGCTTCCTCGCGGAAGTCGATCTTTCGGTGGGTCCCGTCGCACAGCGGTTTGCCGGAGGAGTGCCCGCAACGGCACAGGGTCATGCGGTTGCGGGTCTCCAGCGGCCGCCCGTCGGCGCGGTGCACCGGCACGCCGCCGGTCACCCAAAGCGCGCTGGCCAGCCCGTCCTCCTCTTCGAGGACAGAGACGGCCGGCGGAAGGTCGGGCTCGACGGTCTCCCCGCCGCGCCGCAGCGCGTAGCTGTAGGAGCCGGAGGGGCAGTGGTCGATCCGCCCCATGATGTTGGAGCGGACGTCGCTGTCGCCGGTCTCGGCGAGCATCTCCGCGATCGGCCGGGTGCGGCCGATGCAGAACGCGGCGTGGACGCACAGCTCGCCGACCCGCTGCGCCGAGATGTCCACCCCGTCGTGCACGTGCTGCATTTCCTCGTAGGTCCGGACGTCGGCGTTCTCGGTGCCGTCGAACCCGATCAGGGCGTGCGTCCCGTCGCAGAACGGCTTCGCCCCCGAACGGCCGCAGCGGCACAGCGCGTACGTGGCCTCCGTCGGCAGCGCTTCCCCGGTCCGCCAGGTGAGCGCGTTGTTCTCGGCCGAGACGATCTTGTGTTTGCGGCGGAGCGGGACACCGCCGTAGACGAGGTACGGGCCGTCGGGGAGCACGGTGATCCGTTGCGGCTCGTCGCCGGCGGTCCATCCGCGCTCCTCCGGCGGGACGTACTCGAACGTCGGGCCTGCGGTGGCGCCCTCGCCGTCGGGCGTCCGCATCAGCGCCTGGGCCTGCGCCTTCAGCTTGTACATCGTCGCGACGGCGACCGCGAGCAGCCGCGGGCTGCCGTTGAACGCCTGTTCCAGCAGGTGAAGCAGGGTGCAGTACGTCCGGTTGAACTTCTCCTGGGCCGCCCGGATCGCGCTGCCGGGAGCGTGGTCACCGATCTTCGGGTTGGGACGCATCGGCAGGACGCCGGCGAAGTCCACGGCGAGCGGCTCGCCGGTGGGCCCGGACCGCGGGGTGTCGCCGCGGCGGTAGCGCCGCCCCGTCCTGAGCTCCTGGAAGCGGTAGTAGTGGGCGACCTCGTCCCGGTCGGGGTGGTGGACGTCCGGGTCGCCGTCCCAGACCGCGCCGCGGGACGTGCCCTCCCCCTCCTCGACGATCTCCTCCAGCGCGGTCAGCGCCGTGGCGAGGCCGGTGACGGCGATCATCCGTCCGGCGGTGTGCGAGAAGTGCTCGGCGCCGACCTGGCGGGCGGGGTCGCCGGTGAAGACCGCCGCCTCGCCGAGCCGGTCGCACAGCCCGCGCAGCCCGGCCTCGACCGCCTCGTAGAACTGCCCGATCGTCTCGTAGCCGTCGCCCTCGGCGGGGGCGCCGGGCGGCGCGGGCCGCTCCAGCCGCAGGAACATGTCGAGCGCCTCGTCGCCGAACGGGAGCAGCGACAGCTCCAGCGACGGCGCGGCGTGCGGCAGCCGCCGGGGGTGCGGCGGCAGCAGCTCCGGCGCGTCCAGCCGCGGGCTCCCGCCGACGGCGTTGAGCAGGTTCGCGGCCAGCGCCAGGTGCAGCATCTCCTCGATGAAGACGCCCGCCACCGCCTCGACGGCCTCGGGGTTGCGCTCCGGGTCGAGCGAGTAGAGCGCGCACAGGTACGGCGGCAGGGTCGCGTGCTCCAGCTCGATCGCCCACTGGAGATGCTCGCGGAGATCGTCCAGCGTGGCGATCCCCGCCGGCGGGAGGGGAACGGGGGCATGCTGCCGCCCGGCCGGGTGGTTCATGGTGTCTCGCTTCGGATGTCGTGAGGTGGGGGGTCAGGCGCCTTCGCCGGTGCCGGTGCCGGTGCCGCGCGACCGGGGCTCGGCCTCCAGCTCCTCGGCCGCGCCGAGGAGGTTGCGGAGCTCGACCTCCTCGCGCTCGACGTCGGCCGGGTCGAACAGCCACTCCGAGGCCGGCGGCCCGGCCGGTCCCGGCTCGCTCGCCACGGCGAGGTCCAGTTCGGCCTCGACCTCCGCCTCGAACTCGATCTCGAACTCGTCGCCCGTCGGCCTGCTCATCTGTCCTCCACGCGGGGATCGTCGGGACGGCCGCCGGGCGGCCCGCCCGCCCGGCCGGGCCGTCGCGGTGCCGGGTCAGGAATCCCGGGGAACGCGCAGGTGGGCGCGCTCGGCGAGCTCCGCCTCGTCCACGAGGGTCAGCATGGGCGCGCCCGGCTCGCAGAGCATGGTGACGACGAACCGGACCGGCATGTCGTCGCGGTTGTTGCCGTCCTGGTAGTGGATGACGTCGCCGCCGGGCTCCCAGAACGCCTCGCCCGCCGGGACCGGCCGGGGCGGCTGCCCTTCGAGCTCCATCAGCATCTCGCCCTCCAGCACGTAGCCGAACGCGGGACCGGGATGCCGGTGCGGCGGCGCGCCGGGGTCGCCGGGCGGGTACTCGATGACCACGGTCATGGCGTGCGCGCCGGCCGGGATGAAGGGCGGCTCGACCTCCTGGACGGTGGTCAGCGCCGTCTGCCACGCGGTCGACCTGGGCTTCTGCTCGGCGGCGGTGGAGTCGGGACCGGACATGGAGGCGCCTCCTCGGCTCGTCGGTGCGGACGGGTTCACTTGACGGGGGGTCACTTGGCGGGGTTCGCCGCCAGCCAGTCGGCGTACCTGATCTCGCCGAGGGTCGCGGCGCCCTCGTCCGGGACGAGGTCGCGCTCGTGCATCTCGGCGCCGAAGTAGTGCGCGTGCGGGTCGGTGACCACCTCGCGCGGGTCGCCCCACGCCGCCAGCGCCTTGCGGAAGAACTCGTCCATCCGGGACACCTCCGGGCCGGCGATCTGGATCCGGCCGTTCAGCGGCTCGCCCGCCGCGGTCCGCGCGACCGTCCGGGACACCTCCTCGCCCGCGATCGGCTGGAACAGCACCGGCGGCATCGGGACGGTGTCCCCGCCGGCGGCGGCCTCGTCGGCGATCCTGCGCCCGAACTCGAAGAACTGCGTCGCGTGGATCAGCGAGAACGGGATCGGCGACTCCGCGATCAGCTTCTCCTGCGCGACCTTCGCCCGGAAGTACCCGATGTCGGGCCGCCGGTCGGTGTTCACGATCGTCAGCGCGACGTGGTGGCCGACGCCCGCCTTCCTCTCCGCCTCCAGCAGGTTGCCGGTCGAGGTCGTGAAGAAGTTCAGCACCGCCGTGTCCTCGAAGGACGGCGAGTTGGACACGTCGATCACCACGGACGCGCCCTCCAGGACCTCCGCGAGCCCCTCCCCCGTGAGGGTGTCGACGCCGGTGTTCGGCGCGGCCGGCACCGCCTCGTGCCCGTGCTGCCGGAGCATCTCCACGGCCTTGGAGCCGATGAGGCCGGTACCGCCGATGACCACGATCTTCATGAGGATCCCTCCCGTGACCGCCGGGCCGTCGGTCACCGCCCGGTCGCCAGCTAAGACAGGCCACCCCGCCGGGCTGTGACAGCTCCGGCGGAAGATTCCGGGAAGCGTCCGGATCGGGCCGGGGCGTCACAAACGGGGCTTCTCCCTTGTCTTCGCGGCTGGACGAGCCATGCGACGACGGGAGCGAGACCGTGCCGCCAGCAGGTGCCGCGTGCCGGATCCGGGTCCGGATGACCGCGCGCGCGATCGACGAGCCGCACCGCGCATCGAGCCAGCTGGAGCTGCTGTTCGACCTCACCTTCGTGGTCGCGGTCGCGGCGGTCACCGCCCGGTTCGCCGAGCACGTCGCCGACGGGCACGCCCTGTCCGGGCTCGTCCCGTTCCTCCAGGTCTTCTTCGCGGTGTGGTGGGCGTGGATGAACTTCACCTGGTTCGCGTCGTCGTACGACACCGACGACATCCCGTACCGGCTGCTGACCATGCTGCAGATGGCGGGCGTCCTCGTCCTCGCGGCGGGCGTCCCGGCGGCGGCGGACCACTCCGACTACCGCACCGTCGCGATCGGCTACCTCGTCATGCGGACGGCACTCGTCGCGCAGTGGCTGCGGGCGGGCGCCGAGGACCCGGCGGGCCGCCGCA
This sequence comes from Spirillospora sp. NPDC046719, assembly GCF_040645715.1. NCBI lineage: Bacteria > Bacillati > Actinomycetota > Actinomycetes > Streptosporangiales > Thermomonosporaceae > Spirillospora > Spirillospora sp. NPDC046719. The sequence goes on from NZ_JBEYYT010000138.1 coordinate 18,421, forward strand.
CCGCGCTGCGCTACGCCCTCGGCGTCACCGTCGCGCAGGCGGGTTGGATCCTCTGGCTCGTCGCGGGCGAGGCGGGCGCCCTGCCGCCGGCGACGCGGGTCCCGTGCTTCGCGGCCCTGGCCCTGCTGGAGCTCGCGGTGCCGCGGTGGGCGGAGCGGGCCGGCCCCACCAGCTGGCACCCGCACCACATCGCCGAACGCTACGGCCTGTTCACGATCATCCTCTTCGGGGAGAGCGTCCTCGCCGCGTCCAACGCGGTCGCCGGGGCGCTCGACGAGGCCGAGGTCAGCGGCCGGCTCATCGTCATCGCCGGGTCCGGCCTCGTCCTGCTGTTCGCCCTCTGGTGGCTCTACTTCCTCGTCCCGGCGGGCGAGGCGCTCAGCGACGGCCGCCGCCGGTCCTACCGGTGGGGCTACGGCCACTACGGCGTCTTCGCGAGCCTCGCCGCGCTCGGCGCGGGGCTGGAGGTGGCGGTCGGGCAGACGGGGCACGACGCCGGGGCGTCGCCGCTCGCGGCCTGCTACGCCGTCGCGATCCCGACCGCGCTGTTCGTCCTGCTGCTCTGGACGGTCCACACGCCCCTGCCGGGCGCACGCGTCATGCATCCGGCGGTGGTGCTGTGCGGGGTCGCCGCGGTCCTGCTGCTGCCCTTCGCGGCGCCGGGGGCCGGGGTGGCCGCGATCGTCGCGGCGATCGCGGCCACCTGCGTCCTGACGGCCGTCCTCACGATCATCCCGAACCGGGAGGGGCGCTGACCGTCCGGCCGGCGGCCCGGATGCGGCGCCGCTCGCCCGGGGTCGTCCCGGCCCAGATGCCCTCCGGCTCGCCGGTCGTCAGCGCCCATTCCAGGCAGCGGCGCGCGGCCGGGCACGCGGCGCAGAGCCGGCGGATCTCGGCGATCTGTTCCGCGTGGACGGTCTCGTCGCCCAGCGGAAAGAACAGGTCGGCATCGACGGAGACGCACGACGCGGTCTCGGTCCAGTGCAGATTCATCGTGTTCACGCCCTTTCCGCGGGTCCGGGCGATGGATCGTTGGTCGTCACTGTTCCTCCAGCCGAGTGCGTCCATTTCGGGGGTCGAGAACAACGGTCTCCGAAATGGCGCCCGGCCGGACCCGTGTGAGTCCCTAGCCGAATCCCTAGGAAGCCCTGGGCTTATATCCCCAGCCCCCGGCGGGCGCCGCCGACGTCGCCGGCTGGAGCGCCACCGCCAGGCCGGTCAGGCGAAGCGCCGTCCCGCCGCGCAGGTGCGGGAGGTCCGCGGAGCCGTCGCCCGTGCGGGTGAGGAAGGCGACCTGTTCGGTCCAGGTCAGATCGGTCGATCCGGCGTCGCCGGCCATCTCGACCGTGACGAGCGAGGTCCAGCGAAGCACCTCGTCGACAGTGGCCTCGTAGACGTAGACGATGCGCCGCTCCGGCACGATGTCGAGGTAGCGGGACCGGTAGTCGAGATGCTCCGGCGCCGCGTCCAGGACGGCGAACGTGCTCTGAGCGGTCTCGCCGCCGCCGACGCGGAACTCGTGGTGGTACGTGGCTCCGGACCCGGGGAGCTTGACCCAGCGCCGCCGGACCGCGTCGTCGGCGAAGGCGGCGAAGACCGCGGACGGCGGCGCGTCCAGCCGCCGGGAGATCGTGAAGGTCTCGTGGCGGACCTCCGTTCCGCCGTCCGTCCGCCTCGGTCCGGTGTCCTGGTCGCTCATCCCGTGTCCTCCGTTCGCTGGCCGCCGCAGCGGGCCTCCGCACTTACGATCGGTAGGAATCGCGGATCGGCGGGCATTAATCCCCCTCGCCAATACGCACTTTGAAGTAGGCAACGCAACGCGAAGGGCCGAATCGCATGGACGCCGCGCTCCGCGCCGAACTGACCGCGCAGGGGGTCTCGCCCGACTGCGTCGAGACCATCGGGCTCGTCCGCGACATCCTCGCCCGCGTCGGCGACAAGTGGACCGTCCTGATCGTCACGGAGCTGGCGTCCGGCCCGATGCGCTACACCGTCCTGCACGAGAGGATCAGCGGCATCTCCCAGCGGATGCTCAGCCACACCCTGCGCGCGCTGCACCGCGACGGCCTGATCACCCGGACCGCCTACCCCGAGGTCCCCCCGCGCGTCGAGTACGAGCTCACCGCGCTCGGCCGCTCGCTCGCGCAGGCCGTCGACCACCTCGTCCTCTGGGTGCGGACCCACCGGTCCGCCATCGCCGGCAACCGCGACGCCTTCGACCGCGACGGCTGACGCGCGACCACGGCCCGGTCCCCGCCCGCCTGTGGACGGGGACCGCCCGCGGACGGGGACCGGCCGCCGTCAGACGGTGTACCCGCCGTCCACGGCCAGGGCGGTGCCGGTGACGTAGCGGCCGCCGGGACCCGCCAGGTAGACCACCGCGGCGGCGATGTCCTCGGCCTCGCCGTACCGTCCCAGCGCGGTGAGGGAGCGCTGGAAGCCGGCGGTCTCGCCGCCTGCCGGGTTCATGTCGGTGTCGATCGGTCCCGGGTCCACGACGGTGGCGGTGATCCCGCGCGGCCCCAGCTCCCGCGCGAGCCCCTTGGTCAACCCGACGAGCGCGGACTTGGCCGTCGCCTGGAGGACGAAGTTCGCGCCGGGAACGCGCCCGTTGAAGCACGACCCGATGCTGATGATCCGCCCGCCGTCGCCCATGTGGCGCGCGGCCGCCCGGGCGGCCAGGAACACCGACCGGACGTCCACGGCGAGGACCCGGTCCAGTTCCTCGTCCGTCACCTCCGCCAGCGGGCCGTAGGCGAGGAAGCCCGCGTTGTTCACCAGGATGTCGATGCGGCCCAGTTCCCGCACGGTCCACTCCACCGCCTCCGCCGCGGCGTCGGGACGGGTCAAGTCGGCCTGGACCACCGCGGCCCTGCCGCCGTCCGCCTCGATCTCCTCGGCGACCTTCCGCGCTCGGTCCTCAGCCTCGACGTAGGTCAACGCGACCGCCGCCCCCGCGCCCGCCAGCCGCTTCGCCGTCGCCGCGCCGATCCCGCGGCTGCCGCCGGTCACCAGCGCCACCTTGCCGGTCAGTTCACTCATCGCTGCTTCCTCCCTGGACGATCCGCTCGTCATGGCGGCAAGGTAGGAGTTCACATTGGTGTCAGGTTCAAGTCGTCTCACGGGGTGCGGAATGCGGATCGGTGAGCTGGCCCGGCGCAGCGGCGTGAGCGAGCGTTCCCTGCGCTACTACGAGGCGCAAGGACTGCTCCGCGCCGAACGGACGCCCGGCGGGCACCGGGACTACGGCGAGTGGGCGGTCGACCGCGTCGTCCGCATCCAGACCCTCTACGCCGCGGGCCTGAACAGCAAGAAGATCGCCCAGCTGCTGCCCTGCATGAGGGACGGCGACGGCCGGCCGAACGAGATCGCGACCCCGAAGCTCGTCGAGGAGCTCGCCGCGGAGCGCGACCGCATCAACCGCCTGATCGGCGATCTGGTCCGCTCGCGCGACGTCCTGGACGAAGTGATCGACACGGCGTCCGAAAGCGCGGCCGGCGACCGGGCTCCGCTCGCCGCCCGCCCCTGACCGCCGGCGCCGGCGCGGATTCATCCGCGTGCCCGTGTTCCAGAGGCGCACCCACACTCCCGGATGCACGAATGGCTCAGGGCCGCCGGACCGGGTGGTCTGGCGGCCCTGTGTGGCCGGGTTGTGTGGGGGTCAGGCTTTGTTGAAGGTGTGCTTGGCCCACAGGTA
>NZ_JBEYYT010000139.1:0-22112 GCF_040645715.1 Spirillospora sp. NPDC046719
CGAGCAGGTCGCGCAGTCGGCCCTGGACGTCGTAACCGGCGTCGGCGGCGGCCTTGTCGAGGTCGTATCCGGCGCCGGTCAGCGCCTCCGACAGGCCGCAGTGCGCCGCGCCCTCGCGCACGAGCGCGTCGAAGAGCGCGAAGAACACCGCGCCCGGGTCACGCGCCGCGGGCAGCGCGTCGATCCGGTCGAGGATCTCCCGCATCCGGTCGAGGAGGACGGCCGCGAACAGGTCCTCCTTCGTGGGGAAGTGCCGGCTGACGGTCCCGGTGCCGACGCCCGCGCGCTGGGCGATCTCGTGCAGCGGCACCGACAGCCCCTCGGCGGCGAAGACCTCCGCCGCGACCCGCAGCACCCGGGCCCGGTTGCGCCGGGCGTCGGCGCGCAGCGGCCGGCCGAGCGGCTCTGCCACGGTCTCCCACCTCGCTTCCCCTCTGGACAACCGGGACGGCCGTCCCGTATCTTCCCGGAACTAAGCGGGACGGCTATCCCGCTTATGGGCGGTTCCGGCAGGCCGAACGTATCGGAGGCGAGCCCGATGAGGGACGATCGCACGGCGCCGAGACGGCGCGAAGGCGGGCGCGGCACGGGCCGCCCGCCCTGGACCGCGGACGAGATCCCCCGCCAGGACGGGCGGACCGCCGTCGTCACCGGCGCCAGCACCGGCATCGGCTTCGAGACGGCCGCCGAGCTCGCGCGCCGCGGCGCCACCGTGGTGCTGGCCTGCCGGAACCCGGACCGGGCGGCGCGGGCGGCGGCCCGGATCCGCGCCGCCGCGCCGGACGCGCCGCTCGGCGTCCTGGACGTGGATTTGGAGTCCCAGGCGTCGGTGCGGGCGGCGGCGGCCCGGTTCCACGACGACCACGGCCGGCTCGACCTGCTCGTCAACAACGCGGGCGGCGTCCGGCCCCGGTACGCCCTGACCGAGGACGGTTTCGAGGCGACGCTCGCCACCAACCATTTCGGCCCGTTCGCGCTGACCGGCCTGCTCCTGGACCTGATGCTGGACGTCCCCGGCTCGCGCGTGGTGACGGTCAGCAGCATCGGGCACCGCCGCGGCGCCATCGACTTCGACGACCTCCACGGCGTGCGCCGCTACCGCTTCCAGACCGCCTACTTCCAGGCCAAGCTGGCGAACCTGCTCTTCACCTACGAACTGCAGCGCCGGCTCGCGGCGGCCGGGGCGGAGACGATCGCCGTGGCCGCGCATCCCGGCAACGCCCGCACCGAGTTCGGGCGCGACATGAATCCCGTGGTGCGGGCCGCGATGAGCCCGTGGGCGCGCCCGCTCACCTCGTGGCTGCTGCAGAGCGCGTACAGGGGAGCGCTGTCACCGCTGCGGGCCGCGACCGATCCCGGCGCGGGCGGCGGCGACTACTACGGCCCGCCCGGACGCGCCCAGTTCACCGGGAACCCGGTCCGGGTCGAGTCCAGTCCGCGGTCGCACGACCGGGACGTGCAGGCGCGGCTGTGGCGGGAGTCGGAGCGCCTGACCGGGGTCGCGTACCCGCTGCCGGCGGGAGCGCCGAGCCGGCCGGGGGAGTGACGGCGGCTTCCCGCGCCCGCCGGGCCTCCGGGTCTCCGGGTCTCCGGGTCTCCGGCGGGCGCGGGCGGGGCGTCAGCCGTCGGCGGGCTCCTCTTCGAGGAGGTCGTCGAACTCGCCGTCCTTGACGCCGGCGATGAAGGCGTCCCACTCGGCCTCGGTGAAGTACAGGATGGGGCCGTCGGCGTTCTTCGCGTCGCGCATCACGACGGCGCGGTCACCGAAGTCCTTGTGCTTGACGGGAACGTCCTTGCCATCGATGAACTCGATGATGACCCCGTCGCTGAGGATCGGTTCCTGCTCGGTCACTGGCACACCTTCTTCGTCCGCTCCGGTCGCGTCCAAGCGTAGTGGGCGGTGACCGGCCGCACACGGGGAAAGGGCAGGCGTCCGGGCGGGGGAGCGGCCCGGCGGGCGGGGGCTCGGCCGGTCCGGCAGGGCGGCCGCGCTCTCAGTCGGTGAGGAGGCGGTCGGCGGAGATCTCCAGGCGGGCCTGGATCACCTCGGCGGTCGCCTGGCCGCGCAGCATCTCGATCATCTCCATCGTCCAGACGGACGACAGCGCGCGGGCGACGACGCGGCGCCGGTCGTCGGCCGGGATGTCGCCCGCCGGGCCGACGGCGGCGCGCAGCATCAGGTTGGTCATCCGGTCGCTGAAGTCGGTCTTGACGTCCGACAGCAGCAGGGAGCGGATCAGCGCCTCGGCCAGCTCGGGCTCGCGCATCAGCCCCCGCGTGGCGCGCATCAGCACCTCGACGGTGCGCTCGGCGGCGGAGCCGCCGCGCGGCGGGCGGCGCTCGATGCTGCCCTCCAGGAGGTCGATCTCCTCGCTGACGACCGCGACGACCAGGTCCATCTTGGACGGGAAGTAGCGGTAGAGGGTGCCGAGCGCGACGCCGGCGCGCTCGGCGACGGTGCGCATCTGCATCGCCTCGATGCCGCCGCGCGAGGCCAGCGCGGCGGCGGCCTGGACGATACGCTTGCGCCGCTGGTGCTGGCTGCGCGAGCGCACGCCCTGCCCCGCGGCCTGGCCCGCCCGCCGGTCCGCCGCGGCGCCGCCCGAAGGCTCGTCCCCGGTCACTGTCGGCTCTGCGGTCACGGTCATCCTCCTCGCGCGGGCGCCCGTTGCGCCGCCGCTCGGCCTCCAGCGTACAGCCCGCGCGAGAACCTGTTATCTGATCGCCCGCGGCGGGTCGGCGATCGAGTGCCCCTTGGATGGTCACCGAACCCTTACTTGCTAGGCGAATCCCCGTTTCCGCGATAGTGATCACGGCGCTGGACACATACTAGAATCTGTTCTACTTTTTCGCCGTGGGCGTCCGTCCGGCCGGCCGCGCCAGGAAGGGAGCGGATGAGTGGACTTCAACCTCGACGAGACCCAGCAGGAGCTGAAGGGGCTCGCGGCGGACCTGCTCGCGCGGGAGGCCGCGCAGGAGCGGCTGGAGGCGTTCGAGAAGAGCGGCGCCCCCTATGACGCCGCCACCTGGAAGGCGTTCGCGCAGGCCGGGCTGCTCGGCGCCGTGCTGCCCGAGGACGCCGGCGGCGCGGGTCTCGGGCCGGTGGAGCTCGCGGTGATCCTGCGCGAGGCGGGCGCCCGGACCGCGCCGATCCCGGCGTACGCGTCGCTGGCGCTGGCGGCCGTCCCCCTCGCGAAGCACGGCACCGCGGAGCAGCGCGCGCTGCTCGCGCCGCTGGCCTCCGGCGAGACCGTGCTGACCGGCGCCTACCGCGAGGTCGGACCGGCCGGCGAGGTCGCGACGACCGCCCGCGCGGACGGCGAGGGCCACGTCCTGGACGGCGTGAAGACGTTCGTCCCCTACGCCCGGGAGGCGGCGCGGATCCTCGTCCCGGCGCGGGTCGAGGGCGCCGGCATCGGCGTCTTCCTCGTCGAGCCGTCCGCCGCGACGATCACGCCGCAGCACTCCGCGACGACCGAGCCGCTGTCGCGGGTCGCGCTCGACGGCGTCCGCGTCGGCGCGGACGCCCTCCTCGGCGGGATCGCCGACGGCGCCGCCTGGGACACCCTCCGGCTCTCCGCCGTCGCGGGCGCGGTCGCGCTGTCGTCCGGCGTCATCGAGGGCGCGCTGGAGCTCACCAAGGAGTACACCAAGACCCGCGAGCAGTTCGAGCGGGCGCTCGCGCAGTTCCAGGCCGTCACCATGCAGGTCAGCGACGTCTACATCGCCAAGCGGGCGCTGGACGTCGCCGTCTGGGCCGGGGTGTGGCGGCTCGCCGAGGGCGCCGCCGACGCCGAGGAGCTGCTCACCATCGCGGCCTACAACGCCTGCGATCCCGTCGTGAAGGCGCTCTACACGTGCCAGCACCTGCACGGCGGCATCGGCCTCGACATCACCTATCCGCTGCACCGCTACTTCGCCTGGGGCAAGCAGGTCGGGCATCTGCTCGGCGGCGCGGAAGACCGTCTCGACTCGCTCGGCGCGCTCATCGCTCAGGAGGCCTGAATGTTCATCGACCTGACCGGCGAACAGAAGAAGCTCCGCGCCGAGCTGCGCGAGTACTTCGAGAACTGCCTGACCGCGGAGCAGCGCGCCGCGATCGGCGCGGACCCGTTCGGCCCCGCCTACCTGGAGCACTGCAAGCGCCTCGGGCGCGACGGGATGCTCGGCGTCGCGCTGCCGAAGGAGTACGGCGGCCGCGGCTTCGGCCCCGTCGAGCAGACGATCTTCGCCAACGAGATCGCCCGCGCCGAGGTCACCTACCCGCTCATCACGCTGAACTCCGTCGCGCCGACGATCCTCCAGTACGGCACCGACGCGCACAAGGAGTTCTTCATCCCGCGCATCCTCGCCGGCGAGTGCCACTTCGCGATCGGCTACAGCGAGCCGGGCGCCGGCACCGACCTCGCCGCGCTGCGCACCACCGCCGTCAGGGACGGCGACCACTACCTGGTGAACGGCCAGAAGATCTTCACGTCGGGCGCGCAGACCGCCGACTACGTCTGGCTCGCGGCCCGCACCGACCCGTCCGCGAAGAAGCACAAGGGCATCTCGATGCTCATCGTGGACTGCAAGGACCCCGGCTTCTCCTGGACGCCGATCATCACGATGGACGGCGCCCACCACACCAACTCCACCTACTTCCAGGACATCCGCGTCCCGGCGGACATGCTGATCGGCGGGGAGAACAACGGCTGGGACCTGATCGTCAACCAGCTCAACCACGAGCGGGTCACGCTCGGCCCGGCGGGCAACATCGGGCACACCCGCAACCGGTTCGAGCGGTGGGCCCGCGCCACCCCCGGACGCGACGGGCGGCCGCTCATCGAGCAGCCCGCCGTCCGCCGCGCGCTCGCCCACGTGCACGCCTACCTGCGCGTCAACGAGCTCCTCAACTGGCAGGTCGCGGCGAACCAGGACCTCGGCTGGCTCGGCGCGGCCGACGCGTCCGCGACGAAGATCTACGCCTCGGAGCGGGTGCAGGAGGTCGGCCGGATCGTCGGGGACGTCCTCGCCCGGTACGGCGACCCGGGCGACCCGGCCACCGCCGAGTTCATGCGGGTGACCGACCGGATGGCCAAGGGCGCCCTCGTGCTCACCTTCGGCGGCGGCGTCAACGAGATCCAGCGCGAGCTGATCGCGATGATCGGGCTCGGGCTGCCCCGCGCGCCGCGCTGACCCGGTCGTCCACGAAGCGAGGAGATCCGTGCACGACGAACTCATGGCGCTCGCCGGGCGGCAGGGCGCCCCCGGCCAGCGCCCCCCGCTGCCCGGCCCCGACCCCGGGGACGCCGCCATCGTCCCGAACAGGCCTCCCGCCCCCCGGCCGCCGCGCCCCCCCCCGCCGCCCCCCCCCCCCCCCCGCTGCCCTGCCCCGACCCGGTGAACGCCGCGATGATCCGGAACTGGACCCAGGCCCTCGGCGACACCGGGACCTGGGACGATGTCGCGCCGCCCGCGATGATCCAGGTGTGGTCGATGCCCGGCCTGGTCCGCCGGCCGGACCAGCGGGGCGCCGCGGACGAGGTGCTGGCGACGCTGGACGCCGCGGGCTACACCGGCATCGTCGCGACCAACTGCGACCAGACCTACGACCGCTACGTGAAGGTCGGCGAGCGGCTGCGGACGCGGATGCGGTTCGGCGGCGTCACCGGCCCGAAGCGGACCGCGATGGGCGAGGGCTACTTCGTCACCTGGTACCAGTCCTGGTACGACGACAACGACGAGCGCGTCGCCGAGATGCTGTTCCGGGTGCTGAAGTTCAAGCCGGGCCCGCGGCCGCCCGCCGCCGGCGCGAGCGGGAAGTACCCGCTGCGGCCCTCGATCGGCAAGGACACCGCGTTCTTCTGGGACGGGGTGAACGCCGGCGAGCTGCGCATCCAGCGCTGCGCCGACTGTGGAACGCTCCGCCACCCGCCCGGCCCGATGTGCCCGCGGTGTCATTCCCCTAACCGCGACTACATCGTGGCGAGCGGGCGCGGCGAGGTGCACAGCTACGTCGTCCACCACCACCCGCCCGTCCCCGGCCGGACGCCGCCGTACGCCGTGGCGGTGGTGCAGCTGGAGGAGGGCGTCCGGATCGTCGGGAACGTCAACGGCTGCCCGCCGGACGACGTGCGGATCGGCATGCCCGTCCGGCTGGTGTTCGAGCGGATGGACGACGAGCTCGTCCTGCCGCAGTGGACTCCGGTGGACGCGCCGCCGTCCCCTCCGTCCCCGCCTTCGACGGCGGTGGCCGCTGGGCCGGTGGAGGCGGAGCCCGCGTCCGGCGGCTTGGAGATCGAGCTGACCCCGACGTTCATCATCTCCACGGCCATCGCGACGCGCGACTTCATGCCCGTCCACCACGACCCCGCGCAGGCGCGCGCCCAGGGCTCGCAGGACATCTTCGTCAACATCCTGACCAGCATCGGGCTCGTCCAGCGGTACGCGCTGGAGACCGTCCGGGACGCGACGCTGGAGAGCATCGAGGTGCGCCTCGGCGCCCCCGCCTACGCCGGCGACACCCTCACCCTCACCGGCGACCGCGCCGACGACCGCACCCTCCGCGTCCGCGGCGCGGTGAGCATCGGCGACCACCTCACCGCCACCGTCCGCTTCAGGGAGGCCCCATGAGCCTGTCAGGGAAGGCGGCGATCGCCGGGATCGGCGCGACCGAGTTCTCCAAGGAGTCGGGCCGCTCGGAGCTGCGGCTCGCCGCCGAGGCGTGCCTCGCCGCGATCGAGGACGCCGGGCTGACCCCCGCCGACGTCGACGGCCTGGTCACCTACACCGCCGACGCCAACTCCGAGATCGCCGTCCAGCGCGAGCTGGGCATCCCCGCGCTGCGGTTCTTCTCCCGCGTCGACTACGGCGGCGGCGCGGCCTGCGGCACCGTCGCGCACGCCGCGATGGCCGTCGCGACCGGCCAGGCGAAGGCGGTGCTGTGCTACCGCGCGTTCAACGAGCGCTCCGGCCACCGCTTCGGCCAGGCCGCCCCGCCGGGCCGCGTCGACGCGACCGGCCTGGAGTTCTCCTGGCACCTGCCGTTCGGGTTCGCGACCCCGGCCGCGTGGGTGGCGATGCAGGCCCGCCGCTACATGCACGACTACGGCGCGACCAGCGAGGACTTCGGCCGCGTCGCGGTCGCGATGCGCCGCCACGCGGCCACCAACCCGGCCGCGTGGTTCCACGGGCGCCCGATCACGCTGGAGGACCACCAGGCGTCCCGCTGGATCGTCGACCCCCTGCACCTGCTGGACTGCTGCCAGGAGTCCGACGGCGGCGTCGCGGTGCTCGTCACGTCCCTGGACCGCGCCCGCGGCCTCCGGCACCCGCCCGCCGTCATCGCCGCGGCGGCCCAGGGGACGGGCCCGGACCAGATGATGATGTTCGGCTACTACACCGGCGACCTGTCGGCGCTGCCCGCGATGGGCACCGTCGGCGACGCGCTCTGGGCGCAGTCGGGACTGACCCCCGATGACGTCCAGACCGCAATCCTCTATGATCATTTCACCCCGTTCGTCCTGGTTCAGCTGGAGGAGCTCGGCTTCTGCGGCCGCGGCCAGGCGAAGGACTACATCAAGGACGGTGGCATTGAGCTCGGCGGCAGGCTTCCGGTCAACCCCAACGGGGGTCAGCTGGGTGAGGCGTACATCCACGGCATGAACGGCATCGCCGAGGCCGTCCGCCAGGTGCGGGGGGCCGCGGTGAACCAGGTCCCGGACGTCCGCAACGTCCTGGTCACCGCCGGGACCGGCGTGCCCACCAGCGGCCTGGTCCTCAGCGCCCTGAACTAGCGCCCGACCTGCGCGTTTGCCGCAGAACCGGAGGGACACACTCACCCCGACGCCGCCGGGCTCCCACAGCGCGCGGGCAGCCGCGCCGGTCCGGCGGCATGCGGGGGATGAGTGCGATGAGGGTGATGCTGCGGGCGTGTCTGGACACCCGGCTCGGCAACGAGGCCATCAAGAACGGCACGATGCCGCAGGCCATGCAGGCGCTGATGGAGCGGCTCAAGCCCGAGGCGGCCTACTTCTCCCCCAGCGAAGGCAAGCGGTCGTGCACGCTCGTGTTCGACATGCAGGACAGCTCGCAGATCCCGAGCGCCGTCGAGCCGCTCTTCACGGAGCTGGGCGCGGACGTCGAGATCGTCCCGGTGATGAACATGGACGACCTCCAGAAGGGCCTCGCCGCGCTCTGACCGCCCGCGGCCCGGCGTCGCGGCGCACCGCCGCGAATCGGGGACCCCGGCGAACGCGTAATCCGATTACTGGGATAATCAGATTATGCGACTGACGAGGGAGGAGACGAAGGAGCGCAACCGGCGGGCCCTGCTCGACGCCGCGCTCCGGACCGTCTCCCGGGACGGCTACCAGGCCAGGCTCGAGGACATCGCCGAGCGGGCCGGCCTCACCACCGGCGCCATCTACTCGCTGTTCGGCAGCAAGGACGGCCTGCTCACCGAGCTGGTCACCGGCTACCTGCGCCCGCACTACGCGGAGATCGAGCGCGCCGTGCCCGCCGGCCTGACCCTGCTGGAGGCCGTCGACGCCTTCGCCCGGCACTACCGGCGCACCTGCGACGGGCCGGGCGCGCGGTCCGGCCTGTCCCTCCAGATCGGCCTGCTCGACATGGCCCTGCGCGCCCCCGACCCGGGTCCGCAGCTCGCGCCGCTCTTCCGCATGCACGAGGAGCAGCTCGTCGCGCTGTTCACGGGCCGTGCGCACGGCGGCGGCACCGTCACGGCGGAGCAGGCGAAGCGGCTCGCCGTCGCGCTCGGCGCCCTGTTCATCGGCCTCGGCCAGGGCGTCGTCCTCGGCCTCGCCCCCGACGCCGACGAACAGTACTTCGCCGACGCCGCCAGAGCACTGGTATCCGCAGACTCCCTCCTCGACCAACGCCCCGCCGGAACGGCGCCTTAGCGGTCCTGCACGTTCGCGTCGGTCACCAGATTCCGATCCGCGGCTGTGACTGAGCATCCAAGTTGGCAGCGCTCGCCTGGTCGGATGCTCAAGTACGTCTGCCCTTCGCGGATACCGCGTGAGGTGCGGGTGGTCAGTCGAATGGGTTGGGTTCGGTGTCGCGCCGGGCTCGGGCCTCCTGCTGCTCGCGTTGGGCGGATATGGAGGGGAGGCTTGCTACGGCTTCGACGGGCCGGCCCTGCCTGATCAGGAGGTCCGCCAGCTCTCGGGGAGCTTGGGACTCGGCGGACGATCGGAGCAGGGCGATGGCCTCGTCCACGCGGCCGGCCTCCTCCAGGAGCCCCGCGATCGTCGTGTCCCTGCCGCAGTACTCCTCCGCTGGCAGCGCCACGGCCTCCGCGATGGCTTCGTCGTGGCGGCCGGCCTTCGCCAGCAGCGACAACCGCATGCACTGGACCGAGTCCGCGTGCTCCTTGACGTACTCCGCGCTGAGCTCGTCCAGAAGTCTCAGAGCGTGCTCGGGCCGTCCGTCCTCGACCAGCAGGTGCACCGACCAGTCGAGGTGATTGCCGCAGTCGTAGTACTCGAACGTGGGCCGCCCGACCTCGACGGCCTCGTCGATCCGCCCCTGCCGGGCCAGGAGGTCCACGAGGACACTGCGATGGTTGGGGTGGTCGGTGGTGTCGATGATCTCGCGCAGGACGATTTCGGCCTCCTGTTCGCGGCCGAGGTTCTCGAGCGCGTTCGTGTAGTGCTTCAGGGCAGCGGGCGCGTGCTCGCCGGTGCCCAGCTCGCGCAGCTGCTCGATCCGACCGTGGCGCGCAAGCAGTGCGGCGTAGAACTCGACGGTGTTCTGGACGAAGTACCGGCGCGCGGCCACATCTGCGCCGAGATTGCTGATCGCCTCGTCGGCGCGACCGGCACGTTCCAGGACCTGGGCCTGCAGGTCCAGAGCCTGCTCCCCGGGATGACGCTGCTTGCCTTCCGCCTTGGCCCGCCGGGCTCCCTCCGCCAACGGGGCGATCAGCTCCAGGACACGCTCGTCCTGATCCTGCCCTTGCGTCATCTCTACCAAGGTCGACTGCAGCCACCAGTCCTCAAGGTGCGGGGCGAGGACCTCGATCGCGTCATCCGCTCGCCCAGCCTTGGCCAGCATCAGGGCGTAGTCCCGCCACTCCCGCCCCTCCGTCACCGGCTCGTCCGGGCGGACCATGGCCAGTGCCTCCTCGACCCGCCCCATCTGGAAACGAACGTCGGCGGCCTCTGTCACGGCGGGCTTCCATCCGGTCGCGGCGAACGGCTCGATGACCGACCAGGCCCGCTCGTAGTCTCCCGCCGCACACAGCTCGCGCACCGCCGCCAGCGCACAGAACCACTCACCACGCTCGGCCGCCACCTGCACCACGAGATCCAACTGCCCGAGTCCGAGAAGAAGGTCCACCATCCGCGGCGGGATCCCCCCGTACATCCGCGCTTGCCACTCAAGATCGTCAACGTTCATGGCTGGGAGCATAAGAACACGCACTGACACCACGTGGTACGGGAGCGCCCAGGTGCCGGCTGTGATCCTCCGTGGCGCCGAATCGGCGGCTCAAGTGTCACCTGAGGTGCACAATCACAACGCCTCGACGATCAGTTCATGGACGGAGCTCAGAGGCGGGTCGCGACGTCCACGAGGCCGGCGAGGGCCAGGGACCGGCTGTGCGGTGGCCACGCGATCAGCGTCGTCACCTGGGGCGCGTCCAGCACCGGGACGGCGGCGAGGCGCTCGCCCAGCTGGGCCCGGCACGACTCCGGCAGCACCGCCGCCGCCCGGCCGAGCGCGATGAGCTGCAGCAGCTGCGCGTGGTCGCGGACCCGCAGGCCCGGGCCGTCGGGGTAGGTGCCGTCCGGGCGCGGCCAGCGCGGCAGCGGCAGGCCGGGCAGCGCGGCGACGTCCGCGGTCCGCACGTGGGGCCGGGTCGTGAGGGGGTGCCCGGCCGGCAGAATCGCCACCTGCCCCTCGGTGAGCAGTTCCTCGGTGTCGAGCCCGGTCGTCGAGTCGAACGGCGTGTGCAGCAGCGCCACGTCGGCGCGCCCGTCGCGCAGCATCCGCTCCTGCTCGCCGGGCCTGCACAGGACGACGTCGACGGCGGCCGCGCCGGGCTCGGCGGCGTACGCGTCGAGCAGCTTCGCCAGCAGTTCGCCGGACGCCCCGGCCTTGGTGACGAGGACCAGCGGGGGCGGTCCGGCCGCGGCGGCGGCGCGGCGGGTGCGGCGGTCGGCGGCCTCGATCGCGTCGAGGGCCGCCCGGCCCTCGCGCAGCAGCACCGCCCCGGCCCCGGTCAGCGCGATGGTGCGGTTGGTGCGGTCCAGCAGCGTCGCCCCGAGCCGCCGTTCGAGCCGCTGGATCGCCCGCGACAGCGGCGGCTGCGCGATCCCGAGCCGCTCGGCGGCCCGCCCGAAATGAAGTTCCTCCGCGACGGCGACGAAGTACCGCAGCTCCCGCGTCTCCATGCCGCCACGGTACCCGCCGGGACGGCCCCGGCGGCGCCCTGACCTCGGTGCGATACCGCCGGGGTATCGCATCCCACCCAGACGGTGTTGGAAGCCGCGCCCGCCCGGCGGTCAGGATCGTGGCATGAGCGAAACGAAGACCGCGCTGGTCACCGGCGCGAACAAGGGGATCGGGTACGAGATCGCGGCCGGCCTGGGCGCGCTCGGCTGGAGCGTCGGCGTCGGCTCCCGGGACGCGGGGCGCGGGGAGGCCGCCGTCGCGAAGCTGCGCGCCGCCGGTGTCGACGCGTTCGGCGTGCCGATCGACGTGACCGACGACGCGAGCGTCACCGCCGCCGCCGAGCTGCTCGGGGAGCGCGACGGCGGCCTCGACGTGCTCGTCAACAACGCCGCGATCACCGGCGGGATGCCGCAGGAGCCCACGAAGGTGGACCCCGCGACCGTGCGGACGGTCGTGGAGACCAACGTGCTCGGCGTCATCCGCGTCACCAACGCGATGCTGCCGCTGCTGCGCCGCTCGCCGTCCCCCCGGATCGTGAACATGTCCAGCACCGTCGGGTCCCTCGCCCGGCAGACCTCCCCCGGCGCCCAGACGGGCCCGATCTCCGCCGCCTACGCGACGTCGAAGACGTTCCTCAACGCCGTCACCATCCAGTACGCCAAGGAGCTGGCCGACACGAACATCCTCATCAACGCCGGTTGTCCGGGCTTCTGCGCGACCGACCTCAACGGGTTCCGCGGCTTCCGCACCCCGGAGCAGGGCGCGGCGATCGCGATCCACCTCGCGACCCTCCCCGATGACGGCCCCACCGGCACCTTCCACGACGACGACGGCCCCGTCCCCTGGTGACCCGACGCCGGGGCGCGCTGCTGTGAGCAGATCCGCCGTGGGCAGCGCGGGCTGTGACCGGTGCCCGCGCTGCCGCAGGGTGAAGGCATGAGCGAGGAACACACAGCCCCTTTGTTCAACGAACGCGTGCGGCGCGAGCTGTACGCGCAGCGCGTCCTCGTGCTGGACGGCGGGCTCGACGACGACAACGGCACGCTGCTGGCGACGCAGCTGATCACCCTGGCGGGGGAGGACCCGTCGGCCGACATCGCGCTGTGGATCCATTCCCCCGGCGGCTCGGTGCCGTCGATGCTCGCGATCCGCGACGTCATGCGGCTCATCCCGTGCGACGTCGCCACGGTGGTGCTCGGCATCGCCTACAGCGCCGGGCAGTTCCTACTGTCGTCCGGAACGCCCGGAAAGCGCCGCGCGCTGCCGCACGCCCGGGTGCTGATGCACCAGGGGTCCGCCGGCATCGGCGGCGCCGCCGTCGACATCGAGCTGCAGGCCAACGACCTGCGCCACACCCGCGACACCGTGCTCGGCCTCATCGCCGAGGACACCGGCCAGCCCATCGAGCGGGTCTTCGAGGACTCGCTGCACGACCGCTGGTACACGGCGCAGGAGGCGCTGGAGTACGGGTTCATCGACGCGATCGTCGGCGACTACGACGAGCTCGTGCCGCCCCGGCGCCGCCCCGTCGGGCTCGGCGCCCCGTCCGGGAAGGCCGGCCGATGAGCACCTACACCATCCCGAACGTCATCGCGCGGGACTCGCGCGGTGAACGGATCATGGACGTCTACTCGCACCTGCTCACCGAGCGGATCATCTACCTCGGCACCGCCATCGACGCCGGGGTCGCGAACGCGCTCGTCGCGCAGCTCCTCCACCTGGAGGCGGACAGCCCGGAAGCCGACATCCAGCTGTACATCAACTGCGAAGGGGGCGACCCGAGCGCGATGCTCGCGGTGTACGACACGCTCCGCTACATCCGCCCGCAGGTCGCGACGACGTGCGTGGGGCAGGCCGTCGCGGTCGGCGCGGTGCTCCTCGCCGCGGGTGCTCCCGGCAAGCGCGCCGCGCTGCCGCACACCCGCGTCGTCCTGCACCAGCCGATGGGGCAGGGGCGCGGGGCGATCCCGGACCTCATCCTCCAGGCGGACGAGGTCGTCCGCGTCCGCGCGGACATCGAGCAGATCCTCTCCCGGCACACCGGGCAGGAGACAGCGACGCTGCGCGCTGACACCGACCGGGACCGCGTGTTCACCGCGCAGGCGGCGCGGGAGTACGGCCTCATCGACCACGTGATCGAGGAGCGCCAGCCGGACCCCCTGTAGGGCCGTGCGGCCCCGGGGCAGTGCCGTCCCGGGGCCGGCGCCGTCCCGGGGCCGGCGCTGTTCGGGGGCGCGCGCCGTGCGGGGGGCGTGCCGTCCGGGTCAGGCGGCCAAGGCGTAGGCGACCTGGCAGGTCGGCCCGGTCGGCGCGCTCGCGGGCGGCGCGGTCAGCAGGCTCGTCGCGACCGCGAGCGTGAGGTCGGCGAGCGTCACGTCCAGGGCGCCGGCGACAGCGGCGATCATCTCGCTCGACGGCTCCTTGACGCCGCGCTCCATCTCGGAGAGGTACTGCGGGGACACCCCGGCCCGGCGGGCGGTCTCCGTCAGGATCTCGCCGCGCTCGAGGCGCAGGCTCCGCAGGCACCGGCCGAGCGCGTCGCGCCACAGCGGCTCGGCCGGCCCGCGCGTCGCGGCCGGCCCGTCCGGCGTCTCGTCGGCGGGCATCAGCGGTCGGGTGATCTCGGCCATGCGCCCAAAATAACCCGGCGGCGCCGCCGCGAACCACACGTTCCGCCCAGCGCGGAACGGCGCCCGGAGCCTCGTCATCTGCGAAAAGGTCCTGCATGGTCAGGACCATGAGCGCGTCTTCCGTCCGCGATCTCGGCCATCAGCCTCGCCAGGGGCGTCGGGTGGTGGCGATCTGCCGCACGTGGGCGGTCAACCACTGGTCGGGGAGGAACCGAAGACCTCCGCGGCACCGTCCTGCCGCACGACCTCGATGGACTGCGCCCTGCTGTTCGAAGGAAGCATCGGCGTCCACCAAATATGGCGAACGATTCGGAGGCAGGAACGGCTCTTTCGGCCGTGAGACGTTTGTCCAAGGCTTCGACGCCGAGCGGTACGTGCTCGACCCGCGGCTGACCGACCAGCCGGACGGGGTGTCTTCGGCTTCCGCTTCTGGGCCTTCTGCACGGCGTACCCGGATCCGTCCATGACCGAGCGGTCGTCTACCGTGGCCGGAATCGGTTTGAAGCTCTTTCATGTAGGAATCCTGCATGGAGACGGCTACAGTGGATCCAGATCCCGAGTTGAGGGGTTCGTCATGTTGCTGAGGTTCCGCGGAGCGAACCACAGATCGTTCCGTGACGAGTTCGAGCTATGGACGTCGGCGAGCCGGTTCAATGTCGATTCCGGGCGTTCGGCGGGGCTGGCGGAAGACGCGACGGCCGCCTACCTGCCGGCTGTGGTGATCTATGGCGCCAACGCCTCCGGCAAGTCCAACGTGCTGTCCGCCATGCGCTGGATGCGGAAGGCCGTGGTCGGCTCGGTGACCGATTGGTCGGCTCTGGACCGGATCCCGCGTGAGCCCTTCGAGCTCGATCCGGAGGGCGAGGAGGAGACGTCGCTCTACGAGGTCAATATCGTCATCGACGGAGATCGTTACGTTTACGGATTCGAGGTGTCCGACGAACGGGTCGAATCCGAGTGGCTGCACGTCCATCCACGAGGGCAGGCGCGCCGCCAGGTGTGGTTCGAACGGGACGCCGACGAGCCGGAACCGTTCAAGTTCCCTGGTGAGGGCCTCAAGGGTGACAAGGAGAGCCTGGTACCGCGCACGCGGCCGAACGCGCTCTTTCTCACGGTGGCCGCCGCCTTCAACCATCCGCACCTGGGGCCGATTCACGAGTGGTTCAAGAGGAACCTGTGGTTCATCGGTGACGGGGACGAAGGAGCCCGTGGCGGCTTCACTGGCGAGAAGCTGAAGGACCCGGCGATCGAGAAGCGGGTGCGGGACCTGCTCGAGGTCGCCGACTTGGGCGTGGACGGGGTGAGTCTGGAACCCGGCGAGAAGGGGCTGCGCGTCCGGCTCTCACATCGGGGGAGGAGCGGCAGCGTTCCGCTCGCCTATTCACTCGAATCGAAGGGCACCCGGTCCTGGTTCGCTTTCCTGGGCCCCATGCTCGAGGCACTCGATACCGGTGCCGTGCTTCTCGTCGACGAGCTGGATGCCAGTCTTCACCCCCTGGTCGCCGCTGAGGTGCTCAGAATCTTCAGGGATCCGGCTGCCAATCCCAAGAACGCGCAACTGGTGTGCACCAGCCATGACGTGACACTCCTCGGGAATCTGCACACGTTCCCGCCGCTGGAGCGGGACCAGATACGGATCGTGGTCAAGAGCCGTATCGGTGAATCCGAACTCTACCCGCTCACCGATGCCCGGCCTCGCAAGGACGAGGCCCTCGACAAGCGATACCTGGCCGGCGCCTACGGGGGGATCCCTCGCCTGACTGAAGGAGAGGCGGCCGAGGCCCTCGGGTCGCAGAACGCCGAGGCCTGTGCATGACCTCAAGAAAGCGAAGGCACAAGAGGGGAATCCCCGGAGCCGACTCGGCTTCTTCTCCGGCGATGCCGGGGAGAGACCAGAGGCGTGTCGTGATGACAGTGATCTGCGAAGGGAAGACCGAGCGCAGCTACCTCAAGCGGGCCAACGACGAGGCGGGCCAGGAGAGCCGCTTCGTCATCCATCTGGAGCCGCACCGCCAGCCGAGCAAGGGGTTCAAGCCGAGCGACGCGGTCGAGCGTGCCCGGGAGGTCCAGCGGCGAATCGCCGACGGCTCCATGGAGGACGGGCAGGACAGGGAGGGCGAGGAGGGTCGCGACGGTCAGGGGGGCGACGCCGGGGCCGGCACGGACAGGCCGGAAGAGCACGTGTGGGTGGTCTTCGACCGGGATCAGAACCGCGACATCCCTCGGGCGATGGGGGATGCCAACAGGCACGGCATCAACGTGGCCTTCTCCACTCCGTCGTTCGATCTGTGGCTGTGGCTTCATTTCGCACCCGGGCAGCCGGCCCTCATGTCG
The DNA here is from genome assembly GCF_040645715.1 of Spirillospora sp. NPDC046719. Classification (NCBI taxonomy): domain Bacteria; kingdom Bacillati; phylum Actinomycetota; class Actinomycetes; order Streptosporangiales; family Thermomonosporaceae; genus Spirillospora; species Spirillospora sp. NPDC046719. The sequence continues at coordinate 16,365 of NZ_JBEYYT010000139.1, forward strand.
GACGACAACGAGCAGATCGTCCGTAAGCTGAACGGAGTCGAGAACTTCGGCCGTTACGGTCGAAGCAGCGGTGGCCGGGACAGTGACTCCAGGCCCAAGGTCCTGAACGATTCGCAGTTCAGGGACCTGTGGAGCAACCGCCGGCGTGCCGTGACGCTCGCGCGCAAGCTCGTCGACGGCTGTTCCAGCGGCCGGTGCAAGGCGAGCAGCAAAAAAGGGAAGTCGGGACACGCCGAGAACTGCGATCCGCTGCGACGCGACACCCAGACCGATTTCTATTTGCTTCTGGAGTTGCTCGGTGTCGACGACCAGCCCGGTGCCGGCTCATCGCGGAGGTCGTGACCGTGACCCGAGTGACGACGCTGCGCCAGGTAGAGTCACTGGTGTCCGAGGCCGCCGAGCGGCTGGGGAAGATCGACGTGGCTGCGCGCCGGAACTACGTCTCCGCGCTTCTCCTGCTCAAGCGGTGCTCGGACGTGTTCGACGAGTCGCGCTCCCGCGTCCACGCCAGGGAACTCGCCCGGACGGGCGACGCGGCGGAGGCCGCCGAAGCCGCCGCCGACCCGGACGAGTACACCGATGTGATCTTCGTTCCCCCGGAGTCGTCCTGGCCGCGCCTGCTCGGCGTCACGAACATGGTCGGGCCGGCACTCAACGGCGCGTTGCAGGGGTTGGAGAAGTACAACCCCGATCTGGCCAATGTGCTGTCCCACATCGACTTCAACCGGGACACAGGTGGCGCGAGGCTCCGGGACGCGATGCTGACCGACCTCATCAGGCTGTTCAACGACGTCTCGCTCCGGAACGCCGACCTGGAATTCCCGGAGCTGATCGGGGACGCCTACGAGCGGCTTCTCGCCATGTTCGCCGGTTCGGCCGGGGCCAAGAGCGGCGACATGTACACACCGTCCCCCATCGTCCGGCTGATGGTCCAGCTCGCGGAACCGGCTCCGGACCAGACCCTCTACGATCCGTGCGCCGGTTCCGGCGGGATGCTCATCGAGAGCCGCCGGTACGTCGCCGACCACCACCCCGGCAAGTCCCTACACCTGGCGCTGGCGGGGCAGGAGCTGGCGCCGCTCCAGTGGGTGAGCGCGCGCCTCAACCTCCTCTTCCACGGCATCAGGGACGCCGACGTGAAGCTCGGCGACACGCTTTCCGACCCGCAGCATGTCGACGGCGGCGGCCTCAGGCGGTTCGACCGGATCCTGTCGAATCCCGAGTTCTCCAAGGGCTATGACGCGAAGGCGGTCGAGGCGAAGGGATACGGCCGCTTCACGTACGGGACGGGCGTCAAGGACGGCGACCTGATGTTCGTCCAGCACATGGTCGCCTCGCTCGCCGGGGGCGGGCTGGCCGTCACCGTCATGCCGCACGGGGTGCTGTTCCGGTCCGGTCGTGAGGAGGTCATCCGGCGCGGCCTGCTCGCGGACGACGTGATCGAGGCGATCGTCGGCCTCGGCGAGGGGCTGTTCTCGGGCACGGGCATCCCCGCGTGCCTGGTGCTGCTGCGGGCCCCCGGCGGCAAGCCGGCGGAGCGGCGCGGCCGGATACTGATCGTGAACGCCGATCGGGAGTACCGCCCCGGCCGCGCCCGCAACCATCTCGGCGAAGAGCACATCGAGAAGATCAGCGCGGTCTGCCGCGAGTGGCGCGAGGTCGCGGGCTTCTCCCGGATCGTGACGGTCGGCGACGTGCTGGCCGACGACGCGAACCTCAACATCCGCCGCTGGGTCGACAACTCACCGCCCGCCGAACCGCAGGACGTGAGCGCGCATCTGTACGGAGGCGTCCCGGTGCCCGAGGTCGACGCGCTGCGTCCTGCGTTCGCCGCGTTCGGTCTGGATGCGGGTGACTTCTTCGTCCCGCTCGACGAGGGATACGTGGACGTGCCGGCAGACGGCCCGGCGGGGACCGCCGCCAGGATCGAGGAACTCGCCGCCGGCGCCGCGGCGGAACTGAGCGATCGATGCGGCGCCTGGTGGAATGAGTGCGGCTCCGCGCTGCTGGAAGTCCGGGACCTGGGCGCGGTGACCGTGAAGCGGCATCTCGTGACCAGTTTCGGCGGTGCGCTCGCGTCCCAGCGGGTCATGGACGAGTTCACCCTGACCGGCCTGGCGGCCCAGTGGTGGATCGACCATCTGGAAGAGGTGCAGGCCCTCGCCGCGGGCGGTCCGCGCCGGGTCGTGGAGAGTTGGGCCGCGGCGGTGCGGGCCAAGTTCCAGGCGAGATCCGGCCGAGGGGGTCGCGGTCCGGCCGCGTCCTCGCGGGAGGCTCGGGAGCAGCCGCTCGCCATCGCCCTGATACCCGGCCCGCTCGAGAAGGCGCGGGTGGCCGAAGCGGCGTTCGCCGAGTTGGACGCCCAGGTGAAGGCGCTTTCGGAGGAAGAGGAGACGGCGACCCCGGCGGCCGAGCGCAGGCGCCTGACCAAGGCGCGCACTGCCGCCCGCAAGCTGCGCGACCAGGCCGAGCGCGAACTGCCGGCGAGGTTCGCCGACGCCGTCGGCGGTGTCACCGACAAGGATGCCGAGGAGATCGTGCTCGCCGTCCTGGGGGCCGATCTGGTCTCCCGTTTCGACGCGCGGGTGGCGGACGCTCTGCGCCTCCTGGTCGCGCGGTACCGCTCGATCGTGGACAAGTACGAGGTGTCGCTGGAGGAACTGGAGCAGGACCGGTGGCAGGCGGCCGAACGTCTGACCGGGTTCCTGACGAAACTTGATTACCCTCGGCGTGTTAAGCGGAGAATGCCCGAAAAGCCTGCTCTGTAAGGGATAGCGTATCCGGAGGAGACCTCCGGGGGGCTGTGTGAACGGGGAGAGCCAGGCGACCGATCGCCTTGCCGGGTTGCTCGCGGATCGTCTCGGCTGGCCGGTGCCCGTCGACTGCTCGGGCGACGAGCCTGGGCCGTTCCGGAGCGGTGAGCTCGCCGACGGGGTCGACCGCGGCCGCCTGCTGGACGCCGTGCGCCGCATCAACCCCGGGCCGGACGGCGAACCGTGGCTCGGTGACACCCAGCTCGCGCAGGTCTGGGACGCCGTCACCCGCATCGACGGCGGACTCGTCAAGGGCAACGAGCAGTTCTTCGAGCTCCTGCAGTCCGGTGTGGCGGTCGACGCGCCGCCGTGGCTGGACGGGGAGCGCTCCCGCGTCGTCCGCCTGGTCGACTGGGACGAACCGGACGCCAACGATTGGGTCGTGGCGACCCATGTCCCGATCCGGCGTGAACGGTTCGACGGCGTCCCGGCGGTCGAGCTCGACTTCCTCATCCTCTGCAACGGCATGCCGTTCGTGCTGGGCGCCGGCTCCGGTCCCGACCGCACCGACGGCATCGCCGGCGCGATCGACCGGCTGCGGGTGCTGTCGGGGGAACGGCGGCTGGTGCCGGACAGGTCCGTTCCGCGGCTGTTCCGCTACGTCCAGCTCCTCGTCGCCGTCGATGGCGAGCGAGCCAGGCTCGGCACGGTCACCTCCCTTCCGGAGCACTTCGCCGAATGGCGCAGCACCGACCCGGACACCCCGGAGTCCGCCGCCGCGCGGCTCGGCCTGCCCGCCGGGCGGCTCACCACCGTCCACACGCTCGCGCTGGGGGTGCTGCGCCGGGAACGACTGCTCGACCTCGTCCGCAGCTTCAGCGTCTTTCAACAGCGGGACGGCCGGACGGTCCGGCTCGTCGCCCGCCACCAGCAGTACCGGGCGGTCGCCAGGATCGTCCGGCGGCTCGTCGAAGGGCGGACACCGCGCGAACGGGGCGGCCTGCTCTGGCACACGCAAGGGTCCGGCAAGAGCCTGACGATGGTGTTCCTCGTCCGGAAGATGCGCAACACCGACGGCCTGAGCGCCTTCAAGGTCGTCGTGGTGTCGGACCGCCGCGCGCTGAAGACGCAGCTCACGCCGGTGCTGAAGCTCACCGGCGAGGAGCCGCGGGTGGCCGAGAGCAGCGCCGAGGCGGCGGACCTGCTCGGCGGCACCACGCCCGGCGTGATCCAGCTGATGATCCAGCAGGCCAGATCCGACACCGCACCGGACGAGACGCCGGACGAGCACTTCGGCGGCCTGTTTGACACGGTGCTGAACGACAGCGACGAGATCCTGCTGCTGATCGACGAGGCGCACCGCACGCACACCGGCTGGTGGCACGCCCGGCTCGCCGCCGCACTGCCCAACGCCGTCAAGATCGGCCTCACCGGCACCCCGATCGTCCGGTCGCAGCGGCGGACCAGCACCGAGATCTTCGGCTCGGAGATCGACCGCTACACGCTGCGGGAGGCGGAGGAGGACAGTGCCACCGTCCCGATCCGCTACGAGGGCCGCCACGTCCCGTCCGAGCTGGTCGACGCCGCGGGCCTGGACGCCGCCTACCGGCCCGAGCCGTCCGGCGAGGTGCGGCTCAGGGTGCAGGACGTCCTGGAGTCCGAGGACCTCATCAAGGCCAAGGCCCGGGACATGCTCGCCCACTGGGTGCGCTACGTGCTGCCGGGCGGCTTCAAGGCCCAGGTCGTCGCGGTGAGCCGGCTCGCCGCCGTCCGCTACCGCGACGCGTTCCTGCGAGCCAGGGACGACCTGGTCCGCGCCACCGAGAAGTACCTGGTGCACGCGGAGGCGCACGACGGTCACGACGCGGTCCTGCTCGCGGCCGCGGCCCGCTACCTGTACCCGCTCCGGGAGATCGACTTCGTCCCGGTCATCTCCCCGGCGGCCGAGGACGGGCCCGAGTTCCGCCGGTGGACCGACCGCCTGACGCAGGACGCCCACGTCGCCCGCTACCTGCTGCCGCTCCCGCAGCCGATCGAGGGCGAGCGGACCGGTGGCACCGGGGAGCCCTGGGAGGACGCGCCGCCGCTCGAGCCGCCGCCGCCCGACCCCACCAAGATCCCAGACGGCCCCTGGGAGGAGGACTGGTACGGCGGCCTCGAACCCGACACGACCTTCGCCGACGCCTCGTGGGGGAGCGCCCCGGACGCGGAGGAGCGGCGGCGGCGTGCCGAGCCGCCGATCGCGGTCCTGATCGTCCAGCGGATGCTGCTCACCGGTTTCGACGCGCCGCTCGAACAAGCGCTCTACCTCGACCGGCCGATCCGCGCGGCCGAACTGCTCCAGGCGGTCGCGCGGACGAACCGGCCCGCGCGCAACAAGCCGTACGGTCTGGTCGTGGATTATGTGGCGCTCGCCGACAACCTGGATGAGGCGCTCGCCGAATACGATCTCCGGGACCTGGAAGGCATGCGGGAAGACCTGCTCGGCTACGAACTGCCCCGCGTCGAGGAGCAGGCCGGAGCGTTGCGGGAAGTTCTCGCCGAACTCGGGATCACCGATTCCGTTCCCCGCGATCCGGACGCCCAAGAAGAATTGCTCGCGCAATTAGAAGACCCCGACCTCCGCCTCCGGTTCGACGTCGCCGCGCGGACTTTTCTTTCGTCCGTCGAGCGCCTGCTGCCACGTCCCGAGGTGAGTGCTCATCTGCCGCTCGCCAAGGATGTGGGGCTGCTCCAATGGCGGGTCCGGCGAAGGTTCCGCGACACGGGCACGGGACGTCCGGACCCGAACCAGTACGGCCCGCTTCTCCGGGAACTGCTCGACGAGCACATCCGCGCCAGCGTGCCCGCGCGGCAGGTCCCGCCCGTCGAGATCACCGACGCGAGCTTCCGGGCCAGGGTGGACGCCCTGCGCCACGACCGTGCCCGCGCCCGCGAGTTCGAGTACGCGCTGCGAAGGTTCGTCGAGACGAACCAACGCAGCGACCCGGGACGC
>NZ_JBEYYT010000140.1:0-22111 GCF_040645715.1 Spirillospora sp. NPDC046719
AGGGCGTGGTCGCGGCCGTGCCGGGTCCCGGTCTCGGCGTCGTCGACGAAGTCCCACTGGGCCTCGTCGAACAGCTCGATCGCGGCGGGCGCGACGGCGAACAGCACGCCGCGCTGCCCGCCCGGGTGCGTCCATTCGTCCACGACCGGCAGCCCGAGGCCGTCCCGGTAGGTCCGGACGGCCGCGTCGAGGTCGGGGACGCGCAGGCAGATCCGCAGCTCGTCGAACGCGCGGCGGCCCCCGCCCGGATGCGCCGCGGGGCGGCTGACCAGCACGTAGACGTGCCCGTCGGGGGCGCGGAAGTGCGACCACTCGGTGGCCCAGGACGTCTCGACGCCCACGTGGACGTCGCCGATGAACGCGACGCCGTGCGCCTCGAGCTCCTCGCGGGCCGCGCGGACGTCGTCCACGAGGAGGCCCGCGACCGGGTGCTCGAAGAAGGAGTGCTCGGTGTCGGCGGGCTTGAACACCTCGAAGGCGTCGCCGTCGGGCAGGTCGAACACGACCGCGCCGGGCTGGTCGAGGCCGATCGGGAGGCCGACGACGTCGGCGAGGAAGCTGCGCATGGAGTCGAAGCGCGGCGTCCGCGAGCCGACCCAGGCCATTCCGTGTACGCGCATGGTCTCCTCCGGTCAGGCATTGCCGGCGGTGAGCGGCACCGCCTGCTGGGCGTGGGGGTGGGGGTTCTCCGATGCATGCACAGCTGAATGCAGAACTGCATGCACCTATGGAGCCGAAAAGGTCAGCTCCGGTCCGCGAGCAGCCAGCCGGCGCCGGGGACGACCGGCTCCAGGCCGAGCTCGCGCAGCGTCCGCCATACGGTGGCGACCGACGCGGTCACCACCGGGATGTCGAACGCGTCCTGGATCCGCTGCACGACCGGCAGCGACGGCATCTGCACGCACGCGCTCAGCACGAGCGCGTCGACGCCCGAGGTGTCGACCTTCGCGGCGATGTCGACGAGGTTCGCGGGGTCGAGCCGCCCGACCGCGAGGTTGTCGGAGACCTCCAGGCTGACGGAGTCCTGGACCTCGACGCCCTCGGCCTCGATGTACTCGCAGACCGTCCCGGTCAGCGGCTTCATGTACGGGGTGATGACGGAGACCTTCTTGGCGCCGAGGTGCTGCAGCCCCTCGACCAGCGCGCCCGCCGACGTCAGCACCGGCGCCTTCCCCGCGACCGCCGACAGCCGCCGCTGGCTGACCCGGTGGTAGCCGGGCGAGTGCGCCATGATCGCGACGAGGCAGGCGTAGGCCATCACGTCCACGTCCGCGTCGGCGAGCTGCTCGGCGCACACCAGGGACTGGTCGTCCATCGCGCGGAGCTGCTCGGGGTCCACGTGCTGCATCCGCATCCGCGCGGAGTGGAACGTGAACCGCTCCGGCGCGACCTCCTCGCGGGCCCGCAGCATCGCGGGGATCTCGGTCTCCATCGTGGTGTTCGAGCTGGGCACGATCATGCCGAAGCGGATCGCGGTCATTCGGTGTCTCCTTCTTCGCGGACGTGCCGCAGGTTGGCGGTGGACAGGTTCAGCCCGCCGCGCACGCCGGGCCGCAGCCAGCGCAGCGTCCCGGGGCGCTCGATCCGGCCGTCCGGCGTCGTGCCGAGCTCGATGCCGAGCCCGCGCGCGGCGAGCGGCAGGGGGCCGAAGGCGTGGTCGGGCTCCTGGTCGAGGACGAGCCCGAGCGCGGCGTCGATCAGGTGGAACTCCAGGATCTGCCGGGCGGACTGGGCGTCGCGGTCGCGCATCGCCTCCAGCAGCAGCCGGTCCAGCCGGGTGAAGTCCTCCGGCGCCTCGGGGTGGGACAGGTAGAGCCGCTGGTGCCGGTAGATCTTCAGGTGCAGCGACTCGGTCAGCTCCGCCCACGCCCGGGGGTAGCGGCCGAGCGCGGTCTGGTGGAACCGGAGGTGCGCCTCCTGGAAGTCGCGGATGCGGCGGCCGTCGCCCTCCATCCGCTCGAGGTCGGCGTCCATCCGCGCCAGGTCGCCGGCGGTGAGCTCGGCGACGATCCCGGCGATCGTCGGCGGCTCCACCAGCAGCCGGAGCCCGTAGTACTGCTCGACGTGCGCGGCGCTGGTCGGCGCGACCTCCATGCCGCGGTTGGCCTCCGCGACCACGAGGCCGTCGGCCTCCAGCCGGTGCAGCGCCTCGCGCAGCGGCGTCCGGGACACCTCCAGCTCGGTGGCCAGCCCGCCCTGGGACAGCCGCAGGCCGGGCGCGTAGGCGCCGTCGATGATCCGCTCCCGGAGCGTCTGGTAGATCGCGTCGACCGTGTTGCCCGGCCTGGACTCGGTCATCGGTGCCCGGCCTCCTCGCCGCCCGGGCCGTCGCCGGCGCCCGTATCCCGTCCCGCGTCCGGGTCCCACCCGGCGCCCGGCGCGTCCTCGGAGCCGAGGGCCACCGCGAACAGCTGGGTGAACCGCTCCGGGTCCTGCCGCGCGATGATCTCCAGCTGCATGGCGTCCAGCAGGATGCGGTGCCCGTGCCTCGGGACGAGGATCTCCAGGCGCTCGCCCTGGCGCGTCCACACCTTGCGGACCTGGACGCCGGTGAACTCGTTCCCGATGCCGATCGGCTCCCCCGCTCGGACGATCCCCTCGGGCAGTTCCGGTTCCGCGGACATGTCCCGTCCCCCTCAGTCGTGGCTCGGTCGGATGTGGCTTCGGTCGCGGTTCGGCCGGCCGCGGCTCAGCCGATGTCGATGATCTCTGCGGGGATACCGTAGGCGTCCGGGCGCACCCCGCGCAGCACGGGGAGCGTTTCCCTGCGCCGCGCCGCCTCGCCGAGGTCCAGTTCGAGGACCCGGCTCGCGGCGGGCGCCGTCCCGAGGTCGGCCAGCACCTCTCCCCACGGCCCTGCGGCGAGGGCGTGGCCGTAGGTGGGGAACGCGTCGTCCTCGGCGCCCCGGACGGTCGCCGACGCGACCACGAAGGCGGAGTTCTCCACCGCGCGGGCGCGCAGCAGCAGCTCCCAGTGCGCCTCCCCCGTCCGCTGCGTGAACGCCGACGGGACGAGCAGCACCTCCGCGCCCGCCAGGGCCAGCGCCCGGTACAGCTCGGGGAAGCGCACGTCGTAGCAGATCGTCAGGCCGACGGTGGCGCCCGCGACGCGCAGCAGGGCGGGCCGGTCGCCGGCCGTCTCGACACCGGACGCCTCGAACGAGCGGCCGTCGATCCGCGCGTCGAACAGGTGGATCTTGTCGTAGCCGCCGGCGATCTCGCCGTCCGGGCCGATGACGAGCGCGGTGTTGCGGATGCCGCCGTCCACCCGCCGCTTGAAGCCGCCGAGGACGACCGTCGACGCCGCCGCCTTCGCGGCCCGCCGCAGCGCCCCGATCTCCGGGGCGTCGACCGCCAGCGCCGCGTCCCGCATCTCGGTGTTGGTGCCGAGCATCAGCCCGTTCTCCGGGAGCAGCACCAGGTCGGCGCCCGCGCACTCGCCGATCATCGCGCACGCCGTCTCGGCGTTGGCGGCGACGTCGCGGGTCGCATGCCACTGGGTGAGGCCGACGGTCAGCGTCCGGTCATGCATGCGCGTGCTCCCGCCCGGACGCGCGTCCGGCCCGCTCCGGGAGGGGCAGGTCGACGACCGTCCAGCCGCCGCCGGACGCCTCCATCGGCTCGTAGGCGAGCACCTCGGCGGGCACGCCCGGGCCGACCAGCCCGAGCATGATCAGCCAGTTGAGGAACTCGTACTGGCCGTGGTCCAGCAGCGGGTACGGCTCCAGGTTGCCGAGGTCGTTGCCGCGGCCGGCCTGGAGCATCTCCAGGATGTAGGTGTCGAACTCGACGTCCACGCCGCCGAACCTGCCCGGGTCGAGCCAGTGCGAGAGCCCGCCGGTCGCGAGCATCGCCACGCGATCGCCCCGCGTCTCCAGGACGGTGCGCAGCACCTCCCCGAACGCCCGCGCGCCGAACGGCGAGAACGTCCGCGCCGGCTGCGTGATGATCGGGATCACCGGCAGGTCGGGGCGCGGCAGCACCTGCCGCAGCGGGACGATCAGCCCGTGGTCCAGGTCGACCCGGTCCGCCTCCTCGACCTCCATGCCCTCGGCGCGGACCGCGTCCACGACGGAGCGCGCGAAGGCGGGCGCGCCGGTCAGCGCGAGGTCCAGATCGGGGCGCTTGAAGAACTCCATCGACCCGGTGTGGGACGCGGCCGTCCCGACGACGAACGCGCCCGTCCGGAAGCTCTGGAAGTGGCAGTCGGCCGTCACGATCAGCACGTCGGGGTCCGCCGCGGCGATCCGCTCGCCGAGCCGCCGGTACCCCTCGGTGAGCCGGGCGACCCCGTCCGCCGGGTCGATCTCCGGGCGGGCCAGCAGGTCGGGGACGTGCGAGCAGCCGCCCGCGAACACCAGGTTCGCCGGGACGTCGGGGTCGGGCAGCGGCGCCGAGTGCTCCACGTGGAAGCGGCTCGCGCTGGTCGAGTCGCCGAGGTCGTCGGCGAACCACCGGCTGACGAGGATGGTGATGCCGTCCACGACGCCGGCCGAGCGGAGCCGGTCGCGCCGCCCCTCCGCGATGACCCCGGCCCACTCGGCGTCCAGGCCGAGTTCCGCCCCGACCCCGGCCGGGTCGGCGCGGAACCGGGCGAGCAGCGCCGTGTCGCGGCCGAGCGCCAGGATCGCCTGCTCGAGGACCTTCGCGTTCACCACCCTGGCACCGTTCCCCGCACCGTCGCTTTTCCCCACGGTCACTCCTCCTCGCCCGTCAGGACCCCGTCGCGGACGACCGCGTGCCCGTCGATCTCGACGGTGCAGCCGCGCATCGGGATGTCCAGGTGCGCCGGGGTCTCGCGGCCCGCGAACCGGTTCGGGCCCGTCGACCACATGAAGTTGCCCGACGTCGAGCGCAGCTCCTGCCCGTACAGCGAGCGCGGCTCGTAGACCTCGAACGCCGACCACCGGGCGATCGGGTGCACGCCCCAGCCCATGTGCGAGACGGCGTACACGTTCTCGTCGTCCCACGCGTCGAAGTAGTCGCGCAGGACGAACGCGTCGTTCCCGGGGCCCTCGACCTTGGTGATGAAGCCCTTCTCGATCGTCATCGTCACCGTGTCGCGGACCGCGCGCTGCCACGGGATCAGCACGTCGCCGGGCTGCAGGACGATCGTCCCCTCGGCGGTCCGGTCGTGCGGGAAGCAGGCGACGAACCCGCTCGGCCAGTGGTCCCAGCGGCCCGGCTCGTCCACGTAGCCCCACTGGTGGGTGATGGGGAGGTCCTCGCCGGAGATGTCGGCGGTCAGGTCGGTGCCGGCCGAGGACGTCACGCGCAGCGTGCTGCCCGCCTTCAGCCGCCGGCCGCCCGCCTCGACGACCGCGCGCAGGCTCTCGTCGCCCATCAGGCGCTCCAGCACGTTGGCGGGCTCGGCGACGAACAGCATCCGCTTGCCGTTCCCGGTGATCCGCGTCCGGACGTCGGAGTGGATCAGGCCCTCCACCGTCACGTCGATGACGAGGTCGCACTCGGCGGCCGCGGCGAGCAGCGCCGCGACCTCCCGGCCGTCCGCCTCGTAGGGCGGCAGCAGCGGGTTGGACAGGCTGGACGCGGTGAGCACGAGCGCGCCCGCGCCGATGTCGCGGGCCGCGGCCACGGCCGCCTCGGCGTAGTCGGTCTTCTTCCCGAGCTCGGAGATCACCGCGACCGTCTCCGACGGCTTGAGCGCGCACAGCCGGTACTGGTCGACGAACAGTTCCCGCAGGGTCTTCGGCATGTCGTTGTCCTTTCTCAGAGGGTGGGGCGCGGCTCTCAGAGGGTGGAGCGCAGCGCGCCGCCGTCGACCGCGAACGCCTCGCCGGTGACGAACCCGGCGGCGGGAGACAGCAGGTACGCGGCGGCGCGGGCGATCTCGGCGGGCTCGGCCCACCGGCCGAGCGGGATCGCGGACACGACCTTCGCGTGCTCCTCCTCCTCGGTCGTCCCGTTCGCCTTGGCCTTCGCCGCGGCGATGTTCCGCATCCGGTCGGTGCCGGTCGCGCCGGGCATCAGCTGGTTGACGCGGACGCCGAGCGGCGCCAGCTCCAGCGACATCTGCTTGGCCAGCGCCGACAGCAGCGACCGCATCGACGCCGAGAGCACGCCGCCCGGCGCGGGCTGCTTCACCCAGGTCGAGGTGATGAACAGGATCGAGCCGCCGCCCTGCTCGGCCATCTGCCGGGCCCCGGCGGACGCGAGCTGCACGGCGGGCCGGACGAGCTGGTCGTAGGCCAGCGTCCAGTCCTCCCGGACGGTCTCCAGGAACGGCACGATCTTCGGCCCCGGGGTGTTGATGACGAGCGCGTCGAGCCGGCCGTGCGCGGCGACGACGTCGGGGACGAGCCGCTCCACGGCCGCCGGGTCCGACTGGTCCACCGGGTAGGGGGTGCGGCCCGGCGCGGCCTCCGGCGTGCGGGCGCTGACGGCGACGTCCGCGCCCTCGGCGGCGAGCAGGCCGGCGATGGCCGCGCCGATGCCGCGGCTCGCGGCGGTGACGAGCGCGACCCTGCCGTCCAGTTCGAGGTCCACCGGTCAGTCCTCGATCGTGATGGCGGCCTCGGGGCACTGCGCGGCGGCGCGCCGCGCGGCGTCCGGGTCGGCGGGGACGCCGTCGCCGATCACCGAGGCGTAGCCCCAGTCGTCGAGCTGGAACAGGTCCGGGGCGGTCTCCGCGCACGTGCCGTAGCCGCTGCACTTGGTGGCGTCGACGAACACCTTCATGTCAGTTCTCCTCCCGTTCGAGGTCGTGGTCGAGGTCCCGTTCGAAGCCGGCCGGGAACTCGGCGCGGACGGTCCGCGCCCATCCGGCGGCGCCGTCCAGGAACGCGCACGCGCCGCGGCCGGGGAGCGTGTCGCCCCAGCGCCGCAGGTTGTCGCGGTCCTTGTCGGTCGCCGTGCCGTCCTTGAGCGCCGCGAACACGTCGCGGATCGCGGCGGTGCCCTTGGCGCAGACGCCGCACTGCCGCGCCGACTCGCGGGCGTACCAGGCGGTGATGTCGGCGGCGACGGCGAGCGGGTCCGTCCCGGCGGGCAGCGCGGTGATCGCGCCGCAGCCGAGTCCGGAGCCGGCCGCGCGCACCGCCTCGTAGGTGCAGGTCGTCCCGGCGTGGGACGGGCCGAGCAGCCCGCCGAACCAGCCGCCCATCACGAACCCGGCGGGCTCGCTGGTGAAGCCGCCCGCGAGGGCGAACAGCTCCGCGACGGTCAGGCCGAACGGCACCTCGTACACGCCGGGATCCGCGCACGCGCCGGTCAGGGTGACGAGCGTCGTCCCGGGCGATTCCTCGGTGCCGTTCTCGCGGTACGCGGCGGCGCCGTTCCGGGAGATCCACGCGGCGTGCGCGAGCGTCTCGACGTTCGACACGAGCGTCGGGCGCCCGTCCACGCCGGAGTCGCACACCCGCGGGGGGCGGGCCAGCGGCAGCGCGGGGCCGCCGCCGATCGACCGGCACACGGCCGTCTCCTCCCCCGCCACGTACGTCGGCTCGACGACGTGGACCTCCGGGACGGGCCCGTCGAGCGGGGGCATCTCCGCGATCGCGGCGCGCACCGCCGCGACCGTCTCGGCGTGGGACAGGTAGACGACGGCGCGGTCCGCGCCGACCGTGCGGGCGGCGAGCAGCAGGCCGTCCAGCACCAGGTGCGGGCGGTTCAGCAGCAGCCACCGGTCCTTGCGCGAGCTGGGCTCGCCCTCCTCGCCGTTCGCCACGACCACGCGCGGGCCGGGCCCGTCGGCGACCGCGCGCCACTTGACGTGCGCGGGGAATCCGGCGCCGCCCCGGCCGCGCAGCCCGGCGGCCGCCAGTTCGGCGATCACGTCGCCGCACGCGGGAGGCTCGTACGTGCCGCGCCCGCGCTCGGCGGCGAGGCCGAGCGGCCCCGGCGTCAGCAGCCGGGGGGCGGCGAGCGTCGATGTCACCACCGGGCCAGCACCTCCTCGATGCCCACGACGTCGCCGTACTTGGCGTCGATGTCCAGCAGGTTCGCCTCGTGCGGGCCGGGCTCGCGGTCGCCGACGCACTCGCGCGGGACGAACACCGCGAAATCCAGCGCGCAGGCGTCCACGGCGGTCGCCCGGACGCAGCCGGACGTGGTCGCGCCGCACACGACGAGCGTGTCCACCCGCTCCGCCGCGAGCCGCTCGGCGAGGTCGGTGCCCGCGAACGCGGAGGCCGCCTTCTTGGCGATCACCGGTTCGCGGACGGGCAGCCGCCCGTCCACCTCCACCCACCGCGACCCCTGGGTCAGGGCGCGGAGCGCGGGCATCTTGCGGAGCCACACGAGGCCGTCCAGGTCGTCCGGGGTGTAGGCGATCGTCGTGAGGAAGATCGGGACGCCCGCCGCCTTCGCGCGTTCCAGCAGCGTGCCGGTGCGCGCCACCACCGCGTCCAGGTCCGAGCCGGGCGGGCATTCGGGGTCGGTGAACCCCTCGATGAGGTCCACCACGACCACCGCCGGGCGGTCGCCCCAGGCGAGGCGGCCCGCGAGGCCGCCGCGCCCGTACCGCTCCCGCGTCGCCGCGATCCAGTCGCTCATTCGAACGTCAGTTTCGGCCAGGTGCCGGGCTCGGCGCGCATCATGTCGGCGTAGAACCGGTACAGGTTGCGCTGGACGCCCTCCTCGTACCGCGTCCAGTACGCGATGCCGGGCCCCGGCCAGTCCGGGACCTCCTTCGCGATCCCGACGCCGGGCATCCCCATCTGGTAGTTCAGCTTGAAGTCGAGCAGGTCCGCCGCCACCGACCGGCCGGTGCGGCTCACCGTGATCCACGGCTCGGTGTCGTCCATCTCGAAGGCGCCGCCCATCGAGAACGTGCCGAGCCCCGCCCGGTACGCCCGGTCCTTCTGCGCGGGCGTCATGTTCTTGTAGACGCAGAACCAGTTCCAGATCTCGACCTGGCCGACGCCGTGCGGCTGCCACGTCCGGATCGTCATCACGCCGGTCGGCGGGTGGTTCGCGCCGTCCTCCGTCATCGGCAGCGCGAGGATCGAGAAGTTCGGGAAGACGTTCGCGACCATCACCCGCGAGCGGCGGGCGATGTCGAGCTGGTGCTCGCTGATCCGGGACGTGTCGAACGTCGCGGCGACGTCGTCGGGGAAGCCGAAGAACTTCGGGCCGGGCTCGTCCTCGGTCGGCGCCATCGAGAACGACAGCGAGTGGCCGGGCGACGCCTGGATGTGGTACCCCATCATGTTCTCGCGGAACGGGACGGGGAACGCGCCGATCTCCCAGACCGACCGGTGCAGCGTGCCGAGGTGGTAGTCGTCGCCCGAGAAGTTGTCGCTGCCCGACTTCCAGTTCGCGTCGATCACGAACCGCTGCGGCGCGCCGATGATCTCGATGCCGTGCTCGTTCAGGCCGAACAGCAGGTCGAGGTACCAGGCCATGCCGCCGAGGTACTCCTCCAGCTCCGGCGCCGTCGGGTCGAGCGTCGCGAACACGAGGCCGTGGTAGGAGCGGACGCGGGCGACCTTCGACAGCCCGTTGCCCTCCTTCGGCATGCCGCCGAACGCGTTCCGCCACAGCGGGGCGCCGACGAGGTCGCCCTTCGTGTTGTACGTCCACCCGTGGTACGGGCAGCGGAAGTGGGAGGTGTTGCCCGAGTCGGACCGGCACACCTGGACGCCCCGGTGCCGGCAGGCGTCGAACAGCACGTGGATCTCGCCCTGCTCGTCCCGGACGACGATGAAGTTGTCCTCGCCGATCTTGCGCAGGACGTAGTCGCCCTTCGCCTCGATCTCCGACTCGTGCGCCAGGTACACCCAGCACCGGCCGAAGATCGACCGCAGCTCGCGGTCGTAGATCTCCTGGTCGCCGAAGATGCCGACCGGGACCTCGCCCCGCGCGACGCCCTCGGCGAGTTCGTCGAGGAGCTGCTCGCTCCGTGCCATCGAGTGCCCCCTCAGAAGAAGATGGAAAGGTTGTGCGTGCCGATCACGGTCAGGTCCAGCAGGACCTCGCGGCGCAGCAGGCGCAGCACGCCGTCCTCGCGGCGCAGCACGTCCCTGCGCTCGCCGGCGAGCAGCTGCGGCTGCGTCTGCTCCTGCCGGGTGCGGTAGACCAGCAGGTTGCTGCGGACGCCGGCCCGCTCCTCGCCCAGATCGGTGACCTTCACGTTGGTGACGAAGTGCCGGATCCGGGACGGCGGGTCCTCCGCCCAGGCGTACGCGGTCTCGTTGCGGGCGACCCGGCTCTCCAGCGAGCCGTACGACTCGTCGAGATGGAACGTTCCTGGCAGGAAGCCGGTCCCGCGCGCCCGCTCCACCGTCTGCCTCAGCGGCACCTGGTACACGACGTCGCGGCTGACCATGCCCTCCAGCCACTCGCGTTCCCGGTAGTCGTCCAGCAACTCGGCCTCGACGTCCATCCAGTCGACGACCTCGTTGTAGAGCGCGCTGCCCGCACGCGCCCGCACGCCGGTTCCCACCACGGCGGCCTCCCTTCCGAAGGTGCCCACACTTTTGCATACACTTTGGACGGGTAGCAAGGGTCACACGAAACCCGCAGGTAAAAACCCTCTCACCCGGCGTTCGCCCCGCGGTCGTCGCCCCGCCGCCGGCGCGCCGACGCGCCCCCCGCACGGATCTCTACCATGGGCGTCAGTGATCACCTTGAGGAGGCATGCCATGGCCGGGCCGCTCGACTCCGCGCACGCCGTCACCAAGATCCCCTGCCAGGACCTGGACCGGGCCCAGCGCTTTTACCGTGACCGCCTCGGCCTCGAGGCCGCCGAGGAGCGCGAGGGCGGGCTCCGCTACCTGTGCGGGGCGACGGAGTTCCACCTGTTCCAGTCGTCCGGGAGCGCCTCCGGCACCGCGACGCAGATGGGCTTCGAGGTGGACGACCTCGACCGGGTCGTCGCCGACCTGCGGTCCCGCGGTGTGGAGTTCGAGGAGGTCGATGTCCCCGGCTTCACGGTCGAGGGCGAGATCGTGACCGTCCCCGGCAACTACCCCAGCAAGGGACGCGGCGAGCGCGGCGCCTTCTTCCGCGACAGCGAGGGCAACCTCCTGGCGATCGGGCAGGCGACGCCCTGACCGCTTCGTACCGGGGGCTTCGGCCCGGCCGGCGGAACCGATCACGCGGGCGAGCCGTCGCAGAGGTTCATGGTCGTTCGGATGATCAGGGGCAAGGACGCGATGACTCGGTTCCCGCAGATGCCGGCACCGGCGGACCTGGCCGCCGCCGGGCCCAAAGGCGCCAAGAAGATGCTGGCCAGGGCCGCGAGCCCGGTGCCCGCCGCCGAGCTGGCGCCGTTCTTCGAGCAGGCCTGCCGGGAGCTGGCGCGGGCCGGTGAGAGCGAGCTCGCGTTCTGGGCGTTCGGGCAGGCGCGCAAGATCGAGAAGGACCATCCCGCGCTCCTCGACCTCGACCGGGTGCACGGCGTCTTCCTCGACCTGGTGCCCGCGGGGGGCGTCGGACCGGCCGCGCTGCGCGACTACGCCAAGACGCTCGCCGCGCGGCTGCCTGCGGAGGAGGCGCACGCCCGCTTCCGCGAGGTGATCTGCGCGGGGTTCGACGCCGGGCTCATCCCCTACGCCCGGATCTTTCCCGACCTGCGCGCGCTGGCCCGCGCCGCGAAGATCAAGAAGCGGGACGAGGAGGCGTTCCTGGCCGAGCGGTTGCTGCGCGCCGGGCTCATGCCCATCGCGTCCCACCAGGTCTGGGCGGCCGCCCGCGAGCCGCTCGCCGAGGTCGCCCGGCGCGACGGCGACCTGATGAAGCTGCTGATCGCCGCCGAGCCCGACCGCGCCCGGCACGAGGAGGAGAGCGGCGAGGAGGTCGCCGAGGAGATCCGGCAGATGTGGCTGGAGTCCCTGGCCGGGAGCGGAGCGGGCGCGCATCTGCCGGCGCACTGGTTCGGCGGCGCGGGACGCGGCTGCGCGGCGCCCGTCCTGCTGACGCTCGTCGAGCAGGCGGGCGACCGGCTCTTCCCGGACGCCGAGGTGGTGTACGGCGAGGAGACGGACCCGGCGCTCCCGCCTCCCGACCACCGGCACGTCATCCCGATGGCGGAGATCAACACGGACTCGCCCCGCTGGTGGGGACGGGCCTTCGACGCGGGCCGTCAGGCCGCCGACGTGGCGTCCGGGCCGGAGGGACGCGCGCGTTTCGCCGGTCTGCTGGACGCGTTCGTCCGCGACCTGGGGTATTTCGGGAACGTCGACTACGCGGCCACGGTACGGGCCCTCTGGGACCTGCCGGAGACCCGCGAGGTGCTGGGCGAAGCCGTCGACGGCTGGAAGGCCGACGCGGGCCGCCCGGACCTCCCCTTCCAGCACGACGCCCTGCAGCGGCTCGTGCGGCTCACCGGCCGCGGCGGTCTCCTCGACCTGGATCCGGACGTCGCCGAAGGGCTCGAACCCGCCGACCCCGTGGACGCCCTGCTGGCGGCCCTGCGCGGCGGCATCCCCGCCGAATTGGCCGTGCCCGGCGACGGGACGCCGCACAAGTCTCCGAAGGCAGGGCGGACGATCGTCCAGCACCTCGGATACCTCACCATCGCGGAACGGTCCTGGCACGGCCACGCGTCCGTCACCGGCGACGGCCGCCTGTCGCTGAGGCTTCCCCAACTGCCCGAAGGGCTGCTGCCCTGGTACGACGGCGAGACCGGCCTCCTATCGCGGATCCAGGACGGCCGCTGGCAGACGTTCCGGGTCGAGGGGCGGACGGGCGAGACCGTCGCGCTGACCCTGGACCCCGCCCTCGCCACCGCGCGGCCCCAGGCGCCGGGAGCCGCCGAGGTGACGTTCCCGGGCGCCGCCGGGCCGAGCGAGGTCCGGTTGAGCCGCGGCGCGATCACCGTCACCGCCCCCGACGGGACCCGGACGGCCCGGCTGCCCTTCTCGCCCGTCATGAGCACGAAGGGCGGGCTCGTGCCGCCGCCCGGCTGGTGGCCGCGGCGCGACCCGGCCGACGCGGACGGGTCGGCGGCCCTGCGCCGTCTCGACCGCGAGGGTGCGGCGCGCCTGCTGGAGGCGACGCTGGCCGGGCCCCGCGCCGCCGCCGGCGCGCTGGAGGCCGTGCTGCCCGAGGTGACCGCGCCCGCCCTGCGCGACGGCGTCCTCCAGGCCGCACGTACCGCCGTCGAGTGCCTCCTCCTTGCCATCGAGCTGCGCGACCGGATCGGCCGGCCCCAGCCTCCGGCGTTGCCTGCGCTCGTCTCACCGGCGCCCGGCCTCCCCTTCGCGCGCACCACGGTGCGGACGAGGTGGCTCGTGCGCCAACGGCTCCTTGCCCGCGCGCTGGAGTCGGCGACCGCCGAGCCCGCGGCCGGCGAGCCCTACCTCGTCCGGACGGTCTCCCTGCCGACCGGCGGCCATGTGGGTGTCGACCTGGACGCCCTCGCGGGTCACGCGCTGCCGGCCGTCCTGCCGTGGACCTCCGACGCGCAGCGCGAAGGCATCCTCGACGTCCTGCGCCTCTGGGCCAACGCCCCGATCGGCGACGGCACCGGAGCCTGCCGGATCCTGCGCCTGACTCCTTCGGGCGGCGAGGAGCAGTCCAACGCCGAACGCCAGATGGTCGACAGGCAACTGGAGAAGACGGCGCCCGGAGAGCTGTGGCGCACGCCGAACGGCGCCCTGCTGATCCTGGACTACCAGCGACGCGACCGGACCGCGACGGCCGTGGAGTACGCGCCCGCCGGAACGTTCGGCCCCATCGAGCCGCCCGGCTGGCAGGCGGCTCGGGCCCCCGTCCCCTGCTGGGGCGACGCCGAGCGCGTCGTCCGCCTCATCCGGCTGCTGACCGAACGCGGCCCCGCGCCGATCGATGCCACCGCGACCGTCCGCGACCTGGCGGAACGCGCGGGTTTCGGCCTGGCGGACGCCGTCGCGGTCTGCGCCTTCCCCGCCGAGGTCCTGGACGACGGCATCCCCACGACCGGCGCCGAGCTCCCCTTCCCCATGCGGGACGCGCTGCGGGAGCGCCTGCTGCCCGACGACCCGGCCGACCTCTGGACCACCGGCCTCACCACGGGCGCGGCGGCCGCCTGGTGGCGCACCCACGGCCGGCCCACGCCCGCGGCTCCCTGACCGGCTCGACCGCGCACCCGCCGGCTCCGGCCGCGGCGGTCTCAGGCGTGCTCGCGTTCGGCCCGCCGCCGCATCAGCTCCTCGACCGCGGACGGCAGGGTGTTCTCGAAGTCGATGAGCTTCACCCAGGTCGGCGTGACCACGACCCGGACCATGCCGTCGTAGAGGGAGCGGACCTCGGCCTCCCACTCGACGCGCTGCTCCGGCGTCATCTCGTAGCTGCCGTTCATCTGGAGGTACTCCTCCGGGATGCCGTCGACGACGTCCAGCTCGGCGCGCCCCCGGACGAGCAGGATCTTCGGCGGGTGGACCTCGGTGTCGATCGTCAGCGCGACCTCGGGCCGATGGCGCAGCGACCGCAGCTTGGGGGCGTTCTTGGTGGTGCACATGACGATCTCCGAGCCGTTCCAGGTGAACGCGATCGGTACGTTGCGGGGCGTGCCGTCGTTGGCGACGTAGGCCAGCCGGGTCAGGTCGCGGGCCAGCAGCTCCTGGCTGTAGGGCCGGCCGAGGATCTCGTTGATCTCGTGCTGTTCCATCGTCGTCGCTCCTCTGTCGGGTCGTCCGGCGGGCCGTTCCTGGCCGCTCGCATCCCTGGGACGGAGCGGGCCCTGCCTTCTCGACATCCGCGGCGCACGGATCTTCAGATTTTTTTCGCCGGGGCGACCGGCGCTCACCGCTACCGGGGTGAGCGCCGCATCCGGCGCAGCGTGAGGGCCAGGGTGACCCCGTAGGGGATGTGCGCGATGAAGATGGCCGCCGCACGCCCTGGGCGGTCCCGGTGCGCGGGCGGCATGATGCCCGACAGGGGCAGCCAGCCCTGGTAACTGACGGCCCAGACCCCGACGCCGTAGGCCGCTCCGGCCGGCGCGGAGGGCCGGTGGCGGCCGGTGAGCAGCCCGAACGCCGCCCCCATGGTGGCCCCGAACCCCAGGTGAGCGATCCCTCCGACCGGACGCTCGGCCGATGTGGGCTTCTCGCTCGAACCGGGAAGCAGCACCACCCGCGCGATGCGGTGGTGCGGCTGCTCGCGCATGAGCCCGCAGCGGCGAGCCGCCCGCATCCAACCGGTCATGACCGAGGTGGCGACGACCCCGGCGACGGCGCCTTCCCCCGCTGCTCGCATGCGCCCGCTCATGCGCGATGGCCTACCCGTCATCAGGGCCGTTATGACCACTCCCCCGGCGGCGGCTCCGTGGGCCGGTCCCCGGTCATCCACCGGAGACCGGCCGAAGAGCGCGGCGCTCGCCCGCTGCGCGCCGCTTACTGGGAGAGGACGTCCCCCGGCTGGATCGGCTTGTCGAGGAATCCGAGCTTGGTCATCGAGTCGGAGACGCGTTTCATGCCGGAGGGGTCGTTGTCGACCGGCCAGGTCGCGGGGATCGCGATCGATGACGCCTGCGCCGGGGTGAGGTGCATGAAGGCGGGCAGCGTCTTGCGGACGAGCGCCGGGTCGTTCTGCGCGAGCCGGGACGCCTCTTTCAGGGCGGCTCGGAGCTTGGCGACGGTGTCGCGGTGGCCGTTGACCCAGGTCTCGGTTCCCGCCCATCCGGCGATCGGGAAGCCGGCGGCGCCGCCCGCCCAGGCGTCGATGACGCGCGGGTTGCCCGCCGCCTTGGCCTGGCTCTCCTGCGTGCCGGTGAGCCAGGAGGCGTCGACTTGGCCGTTGTTGAGGGAGGACAGGGCGTTGGGCACGGGGATCTGCACGTACTTCACGTCCTTGGGGGCGACCCCGGCTTCGGCGAGCCGCAGGTCGGTGACCAGATCGGCGACGGACCCCGTGCCGGGGACACCGATCTTCCTGCCCTTCAGGTCCGCCATGGAGCGGATGGGACTGCCCTTCTTGGTGAAGATGCCGTCGGCTCCGGCCTGCCCCACTCGCGACTGCGCGACGAACTTCAGTTTCAGGCCGTGGGACGCCCCGGAGAACACGGTGACGTAGTTGACGAGGCCGAGGTCGGCGCCGCCGGACTGCAGGGCGGCGACGATCGACGAGCCGGACTGCCCGGCGATGATCTTCACGTTCAGGCCCTGCTTGGCGAACAGCCCCTTCTGCTTGGCGATGTAGAGGGGAGCGGCGTTGGGCTGCGGCGACACCAGTACCTTCAGTTCGGTCCCGCCGCCGGTGCCGCCCGAGGCCGAGCCGGACGAGCAGGCGGAGGCGGAGGCGGCCAGCAGTCCGGCGGCGAGGGCGGCCGAGGCGGTGCGGGCATGGCGAACGGAACGCATGACGGCTCCAGGGTGTGGGGTGGCGGGGTGGACGTGGAGGCACTCGGGAGCAGGTGGGGGATGACGCGCGACGATCAGGTGCTGTGGATCAGGTCGTAGATCTTGGCGCGGGTGTCGAGGTAGCCGTCGAGGCGCTTGGTGTCGATCTGGTCGCGCGGGTAGGGCAGGTCGACCGCGACGGTGGCCATGACGTGCGAGGGGCTGCCGGACAGGACGAGGACGGTGTCGGCGAGGTAGACGCTCTCGTCGATGTCGTGGGTGACGACGACGATGCTGGTGCTGGTGCTCGAACGGATGTCCAGGACCAGGTCCTCCAGGTCCGCGCGGGTCTGGGCGTCCACGGACGCGAAGGGCTCGTCCATGAGCAGCAGCCGCGGCTCGGTGACCAGCGCGCGGGCGATCGCCACGCGCTGCTGCATGCCGCCGGACAGCTGCCACGGGTACTTCCGGGCGGCGTCGGAGAGTCCCACCCTGGCCAGTGCCTCGCGGGCGCGCCGGTGCCGTTCGGCCCGGGCGAGTCCGGCTCCGCGCAGCGGGAACTCCACGTTCCGGATGACGCTGAGCCAGGGGAACAGCGAGCGGCTGTAGTCCTGGAACACCACGCCGATGCCTTCGGGGATGCCGCGGATCGGGGCGCCCTCGAAGCTGACGACGCCGCCGGTCGGCGTGATGAGGCCGGTGAGGCAGCGCAGCAGGGTGGTCTTCCCCGCGCCCGAGGGGCCGACGATGGACATCGCCCGGGTCCGGTGCAGCTCGAAGTCGATCGCGGCGATCGCCTGGTGGGATCGCTCGCCCGTTCCGTAACGGTGCTCCAATCCCTCGACCGCGAGGATGGGAGGGGTCACTGGGTGCTCCTTAGGACATTCCACCGCAGGGCGTACTTCTCGATGAGCAGGAAGAGGGCGTTGAACAGCACGCCGAAGAGCGCCAGGACGGCGAGGGTCGCCCACAGCGCCGGGACGTCGAAGGTGGTCTGCGCCTGCAGGGCGGCGCCGCCGAGGCCGCCGGTGCCGGCGAACATCTCCGAGCCGACCGCCAGGACGATGGCCAGGGACATCGCCACCCGGAGGCCGGCGAAGACCTTCGGCGCGGCGGCAGGAAGCAGAACGCGGAAGAAGCGCCGCAGCGGGCCCAGGCGGTTCAGCCGGGCGACGTCGACCTGGAGGGGCTCGATGTCGGCGACCCCGGCGGCGGTGTTGAGCAGCACGGGCCACAGGCAGCTGAACACGACCACGGTCAGGTGCATCGCGGTGCCGACGCCGAGGACGGCGATGGACAGCGGGACCACCACGATCGGCGGGGTGCTGCGCAGGAGCAGCAGCGGCGCGCCGGTGTAGTCGCGGACGGCGGGGAGGGCGCCGATCGCGGCGCCGGCGGCCACCCCGGCGCAGGAGGCGATGAACCATCCGGCCAGGGCGGTCTCGAAGGTCTGCCGGATCGCCGACCAGGCCGTCCCGGTGACGAACAGGTGCCCGGCGGGGCCGGACAGCCAGTCGGTGCGCAGCCGTTCCCAGACGGCGGACGGGGCGGGCAGGAAGAACACGGGGTGCGCGGTGACCCGCCACTGCCACACCGCGATGATCGCCGCCATGACGAGGGCGCCGCTCAGGGCGCCGGCGAGCCGCCTCATCGTGCCCGCTCCGCGGCCCAGGGGCAGGCCAGCCGGGTCGCCAGCGCGACGGCGGCGCCGATCGCGATGCCCAGCACCCCGGTCAGCACGGCGGTGGCCCACAGGACGTCGATGTCGCCGGTGGAGGTGGCCTGGATCAGCACGCCGCCGAGCCCGTGCCCCGCCGACGCCAGGTACTCCGCGCCGATCACGATGATCAGTGCGAGCGGGGCGGCGGTGCGCAGGCCCGCCATGAGGAAGGGCAGGATCGACGGCAGCACGACCCGGACGACGAGGGCGAGGCGCCCGCACCCGAGGACGCGGGCGGCGTCCCGGGCCTGGGCGTCCACCTGCCCGACGCCGTAGACGGTGTTGAACAGCATCGGCCACCAGCAGCCGAGGGCGCCGACGGCGACCTCCATGGTGCGGCCCTGGCCGAGCGCCAGGATCGCCAGCGGGATGAAGGCGACGGCGGGGACGGGGCGGAGGATCTCGAACGGGAGGCCGAAGGCGCGGTAGGCCAGCCGGCTGGACCCGAAGACGACACCGAGCACGACCGCCGCGGCCAGGCCGGCGGCGACCGCCATCACGACCGCCGTGATCGTGGCGAGCACGGCGGCGGCGAATCCGTGCGCGGAGACGAGCCGGCCGACCTCGGAGGCCAGGCGGCCCAGCCCGGGCACGGCCCAGCCGCGCGGGCCCCACCACGCCAGCGTCTGCACGAGCATCGCCAGCGCCGCGAGGCCGAGGAGCCCGCGTGCCGCCACGAGCGCTCTCGGGCCGATCGTGTGCGCCGGGAACGACCGCCGTGGAGCGGCCGCCGGGCGCTGTTGTCTGGACGTTGTCGGCTCCTCACATGAGGTGGTGCAGGTCACAGCGAGTGTCCAAGTTGGATGTCCTGCAAGTCAATACTTATGTCCTATATTTCCGGACAGTTCGCGGCTCAGGGGTTGACGACCGCCATCCACATCGGTTCCGCACGCCGGACGAGGGCGTCCATGGCCCGGGGCGCGTCGGCGAGCGGGAACCGGTGGGTGATCAGTTCGTCGGCCGCGAGCCGCCGGGACGCCAGCAGGTCGAGCACGGCCGAGGTGTCCTCGCGGGTGCAGCCGCGCGTTCCCACCACGCGCCAGCAGCGGGTCATGATGATCCTGATGGGGAACGGCAGGGCCGCGTCGCTGCCGCCCATGTGGACCAGGGCGCCGCCGGTGGCCAGCGCCTGCATCGCCTGAACCGTGCCGGGACCGCCCGGCAGGTAGTCGAGGACGGCGTCCGCCCCTCCGGGCAGCAGGTCGTCGAGCCGGCGGGCCAGCCCGTCGTCCTCCGTCCAGTCGCCGGGCAGCTCCTCCAGGGCGACCGTCCTGACCGGCACGGCGCCGGCGAGCGGCCGCACCGCCTCCAGACGTTCGGCCGACCGTCCGACCAGCACCAGTTCCCGGACGCCGAAGAACTCCGCCAGCTTGACGGTCGCGGTGCCCATCGCCCCGGTCGCGGCCGTGACCACGACGCGCCCGCCCGGATGCAGCCCGGCGCTCTTCAGCGCGCGGTGGGCGTTGCCCAGCTCGTGCAGCTTGGCGGCGACGTCGAAGCCGACATGGTCGGGCAGCGGGTCGACGAGCCACTTCGGGACCCGGACGTACTCGGCGAGCCCGCCGTCGTGGTACCGCGCGTACAGCTCCATCGAGCCGGCGCCGAACGCGGCGTTGCCGATCATCGCGGCATTGCCGCACATCTGCTGCCGCGCCGTCGTGCAGTACCGGCACGATCCGCACGACAGCATCG
Source organism: Spirillospora sp. NPDC046719 (assembly GCF_040645715.1). NCBI lineage: Bacteria > Bacillati > Actinomycetota > Actinomycetes > Streptosporangiales > Thermomonosporaceae > Spirillospora > Spirillospora sp. NPDC046719. The sequence continues at coordinate 19,636 of NZ_JBEYYT010000140.1, forward strand.
GGTGCATCCGGACCCGCGCCCCCATCAGCGCGGTGTCGACGTCCGCGCCGGTCTCGACCACCGTGCCGGCCACCTCGTGCCCGGGGGTGCTCGGCAGGTGGGTGAACCGGCCCCGCGCCAGGTGCTTGACGATGCTCGGCGCCAGGCCCGCCGACTCCACCTTGACCAGCACGTCTTCCGGTCCGACCCGCGGAACGCCGACCTTCTCCACCCGCAGTTCCGTCGACCCGGCGTGCGCGCGGACGGCGAGCATCTCGCTCATCGCAGAGCCTCGATCTCGCGGGGAGCGGTGCCGCGCGCCTTCTTGGTCCCTTCGGCGACCTGCGGCACCGCGCCGGCGGCGGCCACCGCCAGGTGCGTGCTGGGTTCGGAATGGACGGAGGTGAACGCGATCCCGAGCGGTATGCGGACGAAGTCGCCGGGGACGAGGTCGAGCGTGCCGCGCTGCGTCACCAGCGTCCGCGTCCCGGCGACCTGGTACTGGATCTCGTCGGCGTCGCGGTGGCGGCGGTAGCGGCGGCCGTCGGACGAAGCGGCCACGACCTGGCCGATGAGGAGCCGCGGCGACTCGTACAGCCACACGGTCTGGTCGGACCGCACCAGCGTGATGCGGGCGTCGGTGCGCTTCGCGCGGTCGAGGAGGAGCCGCTCGTCCGCCGCCGCGACATGGATCCCCTCCCCCTGCCCGCCGCGCATCTCGGTGATCATCTCGTTCTGGACGGCCGGCTCCCAGCCGGGGAACGGCGTGGGGAGGTACTCGGCGAGGCGGGTCGGCGGGACGCGCTCGGCCAACGGGGCGGGACTGTAGAAGAGCAGGTGGATGTCGCCGTCGCCGAGGTTGTCGTGGGCCACACCGACCGGGATGCGGGAGAAGTCGCCGGGGGCGTGGGTGATGGTGCCGATCTCGGTGATCAGGGTCCGGCCGCCCGCCACCTGGTAGGAGACCTCGTCGACGTCGGCGTTGCGGTGATAGAAGCCCTGCCGCCCGGTCATCGTCTGCACTTCCATGCGCAGGAAGTCGTTCTGGTAGAGCCCCTTGGGGTGGGTGCGTCCGGCGTCGACGTACCGGGGGCTGAAGTGGACGGCCTCCAGGGGATCGTGGTCGCGCAGGGCGCGGGCGCGGATCGGCAGCGGCTCGCCGAGCAGCAGGTCCTCGTCGCGCTCCAGCACGACGGGCGGTTCGGTGAAGGGGAAGGCGTCGAGGTGTTCGTGGACCAGGCCCATGTCAGAGGTATCCGTTCTCCTTGTAGAAGGCCGCCGCGCCCGGATGGAGCGGCACCGGCGGATCCAGCGGCAGGCTCCGCATGTCGATCGGGCTCGTCATCGCGGCGGTCGGCCCGGTGAAGCGTCCGGAGATCTGCTCCTTCTGCTCGTCGAGCGCCTCCAGCACCAGGCGGGCGGTCTCGTCGGGCAGGTCCTCGGCGCAGTACAGGACCCAGCCGGAGAAGTCGATCGTCGGGACGTCCCGCTCGACCCCTCGCAACCGCCCGGCGCGCAGCACCCCCGGCCGCATGCCGAGCTCGGCGCAGCGGGCCAGGATCCCGTCCTCGACGGGGAGGTAGTCCAGGTCGTAGGTCTCGCTGATCCGCTTCCACCGCCAGGTCATGACGGCCTCGTCGAAGACCGCGTCGAACGCCGGGTCCACCGGGACCGACTCCGGCTGGTTGGGGTACTTCGGCCGGTCGTGCAGGATCCGGCCGCCCCATGCCTCCAGGTCGGCGACCGTGAAGCCGTACAGCGAGAAGAGCCGCTCCAGCGCGATGGCCGCCGGGTGTCCCGACTCGCGGGTCGGCATCGAGATCTTCAGCGGCAGCCTCCGCTCCCGGACGTCGTGCAGGCTGCGCACGCGGTGCCGCTTGCGGACCGCGAGGACGAGCTGGTCGTCGTGGGCGAAGCTCGCCAGCGTCCGCACCCCGTCCTGACCGGCCAGATGCCACGCGGGGGTGGTGATCGCGGCCTGGTAGCGGCCCTGCCGCACCAGGCCGGGGCCGTTTAGGGCGAGTTCGGCGTAGGGCGTGCCGGTGACCACCGAGACCGTCGAGCCGCGCGGCAGCCCGCCGCGCGCGAGTCCGTGCGCGATCAGGCCGCCCACGCTGGTGAAGTTGCCGCCCGGGCAGAGAAGCTTGAGATCGACCATGCGCTCTCCTCGTGAGGGTCCCGGCAGTGTAAGCGTGTCCCGCATCTCGTGACTAGTGTCCTGATATTCGGAAACCACGAGAGACGACCTGGTTTTCATGTAGCTTTTCCTGCATGACAGGACAGTCGACGGACCGGACGAGCGGTTACCGCGAACGCAACTCCACCGCTGATCGCGCCTTGGACATCCTGCTGATGTTCGAGGACTCGAGGCTCGTGGTCGGCGGCCAGGAGGTCGCCGACCACCTGGGGGTCGCGGGGGGGTCCCCGGTCCCCGACCAGCAGATCCGATGGGGCAAAGGCGTGAAAGAGGTGCAGCGCCCCGCGGGGGTACGGCGCG
>NZ_JBEYYT010000141.1:0-21963 GCF_040645715.1 Spirillospora sp. NPDC046719
CTGGTGAAGTTGGCCTGGGCGTTCTGCATGCCGCCGAAGTTGACGTAGGTGTAGTCGGTGCTCATCGTGGGGCCTCCCGGGCCGTGCCGTGGTGCGGTGGGTTGGTGCGGGGCGGTGGGATGGTGCGGGGTGCGTCAGCCGTTGACCAGGCCCTTGAGGGTGTTGACGCGGGCGGTCTTGTTCTGTTCGGCGGTCTCGTACTTGGCCTTGGTGTGCACGAGCTTTTCGTGGATGAGGTCCAGGTCCCCCAGGACCTTGGCGAACTCGGTCTCGAACAGGTTGTAGACCTGGGTGAACGCGGCCGAGGACTCGCCCTTCCAGGCGCTCTGCAGCTCGGCGTGGTGGGTGTTGAGCTGGTTCTTGATCTGCCCGATCTGGCCGTGGGCGTCCTGGACGTTGCCGGCCGCCTGCTGCATGTGCTGCCGGTTCACCGATGACCGGTTGCTCATCGCCGTTCTCCTTCGTCGGCTGGTTCCGGGCGTCACGACGTGACACTCGCCCGTACCGGCGAAAATCCCCATCCGCCCGATACGACGACACACCCCGTGACAACGAGCAAGATGAAGCGTAGAGACCGCCGATTCCGCCTGTCCATCAGCTAAGTCACCTGTGGATAACTATGGCGGGCGTCGCCGCTGGGCTGATCAGCGCAATCAGTCAAGTCCCTGATCGGTTCCACCGCTATTTGGCCGGAACCGGCCGCTGTGCAGCCGAAGATGTAAGGGTTGGCCCCTCTTTGAACAGTTGCAATAGATTCGCCGGAATTGGCGTCGCGTCCTTCGTTCCGTAGCCGAGTTTGGCGATGTCGTCGGCGGTGGGGATCGGGTAGCGGAGGCCCTGGTCGGTGAGGAGGGAGAACGTCTGCAGCGGCTGGCCGGGGCCGGAGAGGGTGCCCGCGAACGTCCCGCCGCCGGGGAGGACGACCTGGTCGAGGCCGGAGGACGTCTGACCGGACACGGCCGGGAGGCTGCCCCCGATGGTGAAGCGGGCGTCCGTCGATAGGTGGGACGCCTTCCGGTAGACGGTGCACAAGGGCTGCTGAGGGTCGTACGCGACGATGCGGGGCGGTGTGTCCGGCAGGGAGCGGTCGTAAAGGTTGGTCTGGGACGGCTTGGACGCGGCCTGTGCGGGGGTGATGTCGCGCGGTGGGCCCGCTGCCAGCGAGTCGAGCAGGAGCCGGGCCTGCGTAGCGGAGATGCTGGCGAGACCGTCGGGAACTTGGACGTACCACCGTTCCGGAGTGCCCGCTATGGCGGCGACATGGAAGATCTGGCCCGCCGGCGCCGAGGTGTCGCCAGGGCCGGGGAACTCGTGTCCTTCCTCGGGGATGGAGGGCGCGGCGTAGTCGGGCCCCTGGGGCAGGCCGTTCAGCCAGCGTTCGTCCACGGGCACGGGCTGCTCGGCGCTGAGTCCGCGGGCGGCCTTCGGGGTGATCCGCATCCGGCTGTTGCGCCAGATGAGCCAGTCCTGGGAGCCGCCCCTGACGACCACGCCTTGGGCGTCGGTGAGAGGGCGCCCTCCTATGTCGCGTCCGCCCACCAGGGAGACCGTGGATCCGCCCGAAGGTGCCGTAGTGCGGGCGCACAAGGACCATGACGTGTGGCTGGGCTTCCCTGGCGCGGGCAGGGACTCGGGGGCGCCCTGGATACCGGTGAGCGGGTCGCGTGGGTACTTCGCCAAGGACTTGGACGAGACGGCCTTGCGCTGGATGTCGGACGTCGGCATGGCCAGGCGGGCGGACGCGTAGTTGAGGAACGGGACGAGCTTGCGGTCCTGCCTGCTGTAGGCGTAGGTGGCGCCCGTCTCCTTCTCGATGATGAGGACACCGGGGCGTTCGAGGTTGCGGGCGCCGCCCTTGAAGATGAGGCCGGTGATGCCGAACCCAGCGGCTACCAGGACGGCCACCATGACGCCGCAGAGCGTCCCGACGCCGGTGCGGCGCAGCGGGGACTCCGCGGCGCTCGGGCGGCCCTGGAGGAGCGCCAGGGCCACGCGCTGGGTCATCAGACGGTGCGCCTGGTACAGGTCCTTGCGGGTCTGCATCAGCCGGCCAGCCCGCGCAGCCAGGAGTACAGGTCGAGCAGCCCCAACGCGAGGGGCAGCAGGCTGATGATGAGCATGATGTCGACGATGTCGCCGGCACGCCCCCAGAAGGGTGACGGCTTGCGGACGGGGAGCCGCAGGGCCATGGCCGTCATGACGGCGACGGCCAGTGCGGCGGGGACGACGACCGTCAGCAGCGTCACGGCAGGGCCGGCCGTGGCGGCTTGATGCAGGGCGAGGATGGCAAGGCCGGCGAGCCCTGACAGCAGCATCCAGAGGCGTTGTGAACGGCCGTGGAAGACACGCGCGCGCAGGAGCAGCACCAGGGAGAGGCAGACGCTCATCGTCACGGGGAGCCATCCGTGCGTGGTCAGCAGGGAGAGCTGTGCGCCGAGCCCCGCCAGCCCTACGGCGGAGACCAGTCCGGTGGCGAAGCGGTCGGCTTCGCGCGTACGACGCAGGAGGGTAGGGCCGTCGAAGGTCTGGGCGCTGCGGAGTTCTTCGGCGTTCTCCGGGACGGGAGGCAGGGGCAAGCGGGCAAGGCGGAACGCCAAGGACGGGATGAGGGCCGTGACGGCGAGGCACAAGGAGGCGTCAAGGGCGGCCGTACCCGACGGGGACAGCCCGACCCCTTGGACGAGTGCGGCGGATACCAGTCCGAGCAGCGCGACGAACCCGATGCCCAGGAACGTCGGCAGGCCGTCGTGGATGGCGAAGGCGGAGACGACGGCGGCGAGAGTGACCGCTGCGAAGGCTGCCGCCAGGTGGGGCGTTCCTAGGTCCATGAGAGGCACGGGCCTGGCCGGCGCTAGGAGGCCGCCTAGGAACGCGTACGGGAGCGCGCTGTAGCCGAACACGGCTCCAGCCCCCGAATCGCCCAGCGCGCGCGACAGGACGATCCCCGTCAGCAGGAGCACTACAGCGACACCGGCGGACACGGCCGTCAGCAGCCCCCAAGGCGGCCCCGAAAGGGCGATGCCCACGGCACCCAAGCAGAGGGCTGCTGCGCCGGCGAGGAGGCCGAAACGCCGGGTGGCCTCCGGTCGCCACCGGTCGGCGTGCTCGTTCACCCCGGTGGCGACGACGTCGGCCACGTCGTCGAACGCGACCTCGGGGAACTGGGACAGCTCGGGCCGGAAGTAGAGGATCTCCCCGTCTCGGACGCCGAGGGAGGACAGCGAGCGGGACTCGTCGAGGGGCGCCTCGTCCAGCCGCTGCAGCACCCAGCCGGAGTGCGCGAGCCCGGCGTCGGCCAAATTGTTGCCCGCGACCTGCAGCAACGTCGGAAGCATGTGGGAAAGGGGAATGTCTCCGGGCAGCGAGAGGTCCAGCCTGCGGTGCGGGGCGACGACGACCACGCGGCACAGGTCGGCGCCCGTCGAGGTATTCACGCGACCTCCGTTCGTAGCGATGACCGCACATTCACTATCAGCCGGGGCCGTTTTCCGCCACCTGGAGAATGGCTTTACATCGGGCGGCGGTCCGCGCCCGGGATCACTAGGATGACCGAAAATTGACTCCGGGTCATGACGACGCGAAGGGACGCGGCCGTGGGAATCGTGGTGGTGCGGCGGCCGGAAAGGCGGCCGCCTCCGCGGCTGCCCGAGGGCGAGATCGTGCTGGAGCCTCCCCCGGAGATCCCGGAGACGATCAGCCAGGGGTTCGCGAACGCGCTGATGTACCTGCCGATGGCGGCCAGCGGCGCCGCCATGGGGTTGATGTTCATGGGCGGCGCGGGCGGCGCCGGCGGCGGCAATCCGATCATGTGGGTGGCGTCCGGCCTGTTCGTCCTGTCGATGGTCGGCATGGGCTTCGGGCACATGGGGCAGGGCGCGGGCGAGCGGAAGCAGCGGCTGAACGGGGCGCGCCGCGACTACTACCGCTACCTGGACCAGATGCGCGCGCGCGTGCGGAAGGCCGCGGCACAGCAGCGGGAGGCCCTGGAGTGGAGCGGGCCCAGCCCGCGGACACTGTGGTCGCTGGCGATGAGCCACCGGCTGTGGGAGCGGCGCCCGGCGGACGACGACTTCGGCCAGGTGCGGATCGGCCGCGGGCGGCAGAGGCTCGCACTGGAGCTCGTCACTCCGGAGACCAAGCCGATCGAGGACCTGGAGCCGATGTGCGCCGGTGCGCTGCGGCGCTTCGTGCGCGCCCATGCGACGGTCCCCGACCTCCCCGTCGCGGTGTCGTTGCCGGCGTTCGCGCGGATCGTGGTGACGGGAGACCCGATCGCGGCTCGGTCCATGGCGCGGGCGCTGGTGGCGCAGCTTGTCGCCTTCCATACGCCGGACGATGTGCGCCTCACCATCTGCGCGTCGCCGGACCGTATGAGGCACTGGCAGTGGGCCAAGTGGCTGCCGCACTGCCTGCACCCCACGGAGGAGGACGCTGCGGGGCCTGTGCGCCTCACAGGGCACTCGCTTGCGGACCTTGAGGCTCTGCTCGAGGACGACCTGAAGGACCGCCCTCGGTTCTCTCCAGGGGTCGACACCCAGGATCTTCCGTTCCACGTGGTGGTGATGGACGACGGCATCGTCCCGGCGGACTCGCAGATAGGCGCGGACGGCATCAAGGGCGTGTGCGTCATCGACCTCAGTGGTTCCGTTGCGCCGACGTCCGACGCGACCATGCTGCGCCTGCACGTCACCAACGACGGCATGTGGATGCTGGAGCGCGACCACACCGGCAAGGAGGTGTCCAGTCCGCTGGGTAAGGCGGACTGGTTCACGCCCGTGCAGGCGGAGGGTCTCGCGCTGCGCCTGGCGCCGTTGCGGGCGGGCGCCGCGAACGAGCCGGATCAGAACGCGCTGGCCGGCAATCTCACTTTGACGTCGCTGCTCGGTCTGGCCGGGCCCTACGACATCGACCTTCGCTCCACCTGGCAGCCGCGAGCGCAACGCAACCGGCTACGCGTTCCCATAGGCGTCGACTCCGACGGCCGTACCGTGGAGCTCGACATCAAGGAGTCCGCGCAGGGCGGCATGGGTCCGCACGGGCTGCTGATCGGTGCGACGGGTTCGGGTAAGTCCGAGCTGTTGCGGACGCTGGTTCTGGCCTTGGCGGTCACGCATTCCTCGGAGACGCTCAACTTCGTCCTTGTCGACTTCAAGGGCGGGGCGACGTTCCTCGGGCTGGAACGCCTGCAGCATGTGTCGGCGGTCATCACGAACCTGGAGGAGGAGCTTCCGCTCGTCGACCGCATGTACGACGCGCTCCAGGGGGAGATGATCCGGCGGCAGGAGCTGCTGCGGGCCGCCGGGAACTACGCCTCACTGCGCGACTACGAGCGCGCGCGCGAGCAGGGCGCCCAGTTGGCCCCGCTGCCGACGCTGTTCGTGGTGCTGGACGAGTTCTCCGAGCTGCTGGCCGCCAAGCCGGAGTTCGCGGAGCTGTTCGTGATGATCGGGCGCCTGGGGCGTTCCCTGGGCGTGCACCTGCTCCTCGCCTCGCAGCGGTTGGAGGAGGGCAAGCTGCGGGGACTCGATTCGCATCTGTCGTACCGGATCGGGCTCCGCACGTTCTCGGCCATGGAGTCGCGGGTGGTCCTGGGTGTACCGGACGCCTATGAGCTGCCGTCCCAGCCCGGCAACGGTTACCTCAAGGTCGACGTCAGCGACATGGTCCGGTTCAAGGCGGCGTACGTGTCGGGGCCGGTCGAGGAGGAGGAGCGCACACAGACCGCCGCTGCCGGTACGGGGACGCCGCGCCAGATCATTCCCTACAGCACGGCTTATGTTCCGCCGCAGACGCCGCGTCAGCCCGCTCTCGAGCAGTCCGGTGCCGGGCCGGAGTCGGGCGAGACTCTGTTCAAGGCCGTCATCGATCAGCTCGCAGGGCAGGGTCCTGCAGCGCACCGCATCTGGCTGCCGCCGCTGGACGTTCCCCCCACGATCGACCAGTTGCTTCCCCCGTTGACGCCCACGCGCGAGCACGGCCTCACGGCAGCGGGCTGGGAGGGCCGTGGCCGTCTCGCCGCCGTGGTGGGGATCGTCGACCGGCCGTTCGACCAGCAGCGCGTCCCGTTCTGGGTGGACCTGTCGGCGGCGGCCGGGCATGTGGGGATCGCAGGCGCTCCGCAGACGGGCAAGTCCACGATCCTGCGCTCGCTCATCACGTCGCTCTCGCTGCTGCACACGCCGGAGGAGGTGCAGTTCTACTGCCTGGACTTCGGTGGCGGCACGCTCGCCGGCCTTTCAGGGCTGCCGCATGTGGGCGGTGTGAGCAACCGGCTCAACGCCGATCGCGTCCGCAGGACGGTCGCCGAGGTGTCCACGCTCCTTGAGCGGCGTGAGCGGGAGTTCGCCGAACGCGGCATCGACACCATCGCGACGTATCGGCGTCTACGGGCGGCCGGTCAGATCCCCGGTGACGGTTTCGGAGACGTGTTCCTCGTAGTGGATGGGTGGATGACCCTGCGTCAGGAGTACGAGCACCTGGAGGAGGTCATCACCGACATGGCCGCGCGCGGGCTCGGCTTCGGCGTGCACGTGGTGGCGACGGCCGGCAAGTGGTCGGAGTTCCGGATGGGGATCCGGGACGTGTTCGGCACGCGGCTGGAACTGCGCCTGGGCGACTCCTACGAATCGGAGATCGACCGTCGGCTGGCCGAGAACGTCCCCGAGGGGCGCCCGGGGCGTGGCCTCACGCGGGACCGCCTGCATTTCCTGGCCGCGCTGCCGCGTCTGGACGGGAAGGGCGGCGCCGACGACCTCGGCGACGGCGTGGCGAAGATGGTGGAGGCGGTCGCAGGAGCCTGGCAGGGGCCCCAGGCGCCGCCCGTGCGGCTGCTGCCGGACCTGCTGCCGTCCTCGGCCCTGCGGGAGGCTCTCGGGGACGCTGAGACGCCGAAATGGCGGGTCCCCGTCGGGATCGACGAGGACGCCCTGTCGCCGGTCCTGCTGGACTTCGCCGCCGACCCGCACTTCGTGGTCGTCGGCGACACCGAGTGCGGCAAGTCGAACCTGCTGCGGCTGATCACCGAGGGCATCGTGGCCCGCCACGGCCCCGACGAGGCGAAGCTGATCTTCATCGACTACCGGCGCGCGCTCCTCGACACGGCCGACACCGACCACCGTGTCGGCTATGCCGCTTCGGCGTCGGCCGCCACGGAGCTGGTGGCCGATCTGGTGGACGCCCTCAACGACCGCCTCCCTCCGGCCGATCTCACCCCGGAGCAGTTGCGTAAGCGGTCCTGGTGGAAGGGGTCGGACGTGTTCGTCGTCGTCGACGACTACGACCTCGTCGCCACGGCGAACAACCCGCTGCTGCAACTCCTGGACCTTCTCCCCCAGGCGCGTGACATCGGCCTTCACCTCGTCCTGTCCCGAACCATGGGCGGGATGGGCCGCGCCCTGTACGATCCGGTGATTCAGCAGTTGAAGGACTTGGCCGCACCGGCGCTCATCATGTCCGGCAGTAAGGAGGAGGGCGCGCTCTTCGGCGAGGTGCGTGCGACGCCACTGCCGGTGGGCCGGGGCACCCTCACCGACAGGCGGAACGGCGCACGCCTGGTGCAGACCGCCGTACTCGACGACTGACGGAGGTCGCTCAATGGTGGGCGCCGATGGTGCCGCCCTCCGTGCCGGTGACGATCGGCTCCTCGTCCTCTTCCCGCTCGCCTAGGACGACGCGTCCCGGACGCCATCCGCGTCGTTTCCCCATGGGGACGACGATGCCGCAGAGCGCCGCCAGTGCCGCGAGCCCTACGGCGCCTGCCGCGACGCCTATCGCGACATCGGTCGTATGGCCGTCCGGGTGCGATGGCGCCGCCAGTTTCACCGGGTGCAGTGAGGGTTGCGCGGTCGCCGCTCCAGGGGCGTCCTCGCCGGGCACTATCGCGGTGACGGCCTGCGTCGGGTTCACCATGCCGCGCCCTGTGCCGTCACCTACGTTGCCGTCGGCGGTCGACAGAACGCGCCGGACGACCTGGTCCTGATGCAGCGCGGGGTGGCTCGCCCGCACCAGCGCCACGACACCCGACACGTAGGCGGCGGCGAAGCTGGTCCCTTCCGCCTGGGGGTTGTAGCCGCCGCCGGGCCACGGAATGGTGAGGTCCCTCCCGGGCGCACCCACGTCCACCCTGGACTGCAGGCCGGACGACTCGATGCGGTGGCCGTCCTCCCCCAGCGACGCGACGGAGATGACCCCGGGATAGCTCGCGGGGTAGGCGGGGCCATCGTTTCCGTCGTCCTTGGTGGCGTTGCCCGCCGCGGCGACGACGACCGCATCGTGGTCCTGCGCGTAGCGGACGGCCTGCTCCAGGGCCGAGGACGGAGCGGCCGCTATGGAGACGTTGACGACCTGAGCGCCGGCGTCGACCGCCTTACGGATGGCGCTGGGAAGGCGCTCGCCGCCGTGCTCGTCGCGGTCGGCGTTCTGCTGTTTGACGATGACGAGGCCGGCGCCTGGCGCGACACCGGCGAGCGGGATCCCTTGGGACGTCAGGTCGCGGCCGGCGATGAGCGCGGCGACACCGGTGCCATGGCCGGCGCAGTCCCTCTTGCCCGTTGCGGTGAGATCGGTGTACTCGGCGACGCGCCCCTCCAGCATCGTGTGACCGGCGTCAACGCCGCTGTCGACGACGGCCACCTTGACGCCCTGTCCCCGGGTCAGGCCCCACACACGCTGGAAGGCGAGCCGCTTCTGCGCCCAGGATTCCTTGATCGCCCCGCGGTAGCCGCGCGGCAGGTCGCATGTGATCGGAGCCTGCGTGGCCGGTGGTGGCGCACTAGTGGACGGCTTAGGGGTCGGCTTGGCGGAGGGTTTGGCGGACGGTGTCGTCGTGGGCTTCGATGATGGCTTCTTCGAGGGCGAGGACTTCGGCGACGGCTCCACTACGGGACGTCCGAACGAGGTGCCTGGTACGGCGGCGGACGCCGGTGAGGCGGGCCACGAGGACGCCAGTAAGACACCGGCCGCAACGAGTCCGATCGCGCGCATCGCCTTCTCCCCCGGGGGCATGGGTGGCTGCTCGGCGAACGACTGTAGAGGAATCCTTACGCCGTTGGCATCGCACCTGTAGGGGAGCTGTCAAGGAGCGTGGCGCCGGTGGTCCCGCCGTAGCCGGACGGTCATCAGGACTGCTGCGATCACCGCGCCCAAGAGGAAGCCCACAAGGAAGCCGGTGCGGGAGTCCGCCGGCGCGAAGGCGAGCCATCCTGCGCAGACCACGACGACGAAGGCCGCGTAGCACGAGAGGAACACGTAGAAGCGCTTGCTGCGGAAGAACCGCCTAGCCGGAATGTCGGGCAGTGCCTGCTCCCAGGCATCGTCTCCAGGCGAGGTCAGCCGTGCGGCGAACTCCTCTACGGGACCGAACTCCTCTTCCGGGGCCTTCCCTGACTCCGCTACGTACGCGGCAAGGTCGTCCACCGTCTCCGACACCTCGCCCGCGGGGACGCCGCTGGCGCGCAGCCGTTCCGCGAGATCGTCGAAGTAGGGAGCCATGCCGGCCATCTTCACAGCCGGGCGGACGGCGGGACAAACCGGCTCCTGGCTGGGACGGCACCGGGAGTCCCGCGCCCAGACGGTGGCTCGGAGACGGCCACGGCACCTCGATCCTCGCTAAACGGAACGATCACTCGGAATAGCCGGAAGGATCTTGCGGTTGCAACTAACGTGCGAACCCCGGCCCTCGGGGTAGCACGTACGCCACGTCCACCACGACCCCCTGGAGGCGAGCTATGCCCAGCAGCATCCTTCGGCCCCGCGCCAACAACGGCCGCAAACACGTGAAGTCCACCTCGCTGCGCGCGCTCGCGGTCGCAGCGCGGCTGGAACGACACCATGCCCCGGAGGGCCCACCGGGCCGCTCCCCCGGCCGGGACGAGCAGCCGCCGCCCGAGCGGCGGACGCCGGACCCGGCCTGACCCAGCACGAGCGGCCACATCCGGCCGCCGCATCCGAAGCCCTCGCGCACCCGCGCGAGGGCTTCGGCATGCCGGGCCGGGGGCCTAGATCAACCGTTTCACGAAGCGCATACCATCTTGTGGCCATAGTCTTACGAGACGAAGCGACAGTAACGGGGAGCGAGTGGTGTGACGGACAGGACGATGCCGGACGCCCATCCGCTGCGGTCGGGGGACCCGACCGAGCTGGGTGGATACGAGATCCTGGGCCGTCTGGGAGAGGGTGGGCAGGGCGCGGTCTTCCTGGGCCGGCCGTCCGGCGCGCAGGCCTCGGTCCACTCCTCCGACCATGTCGCGATCAAGCTGCTGCACGGCGGGCTCGCCGGGGACGAGTCCGCGCGGGCCCGGTTCGTGCGGGAACTGGAAGTCGCCAAGCGCGTGGCCCGGTTCTGCACCGCGCAGGTCCTCGACGCCGACCTCGCGGGCGACCAGCCGTACATCGTCAGCGAGTACGTCCCCGGGCTGTCCCTGCACCGGGTGGTCCGCGAGGAGGGTCCCCGTACCGGTGGCGCGCTCGAACGCCTCGCCATCAGCACGCTGACGGCGCTCACCGCGATCCACCAGGCCGGGATCGTCCACCGCGACTTCAAGCCGCACAACGTGATGATGGGCCCGGACGGCCCCCGCGTGATCGACTTCGGAGTGGCGCGCGCGCTGGGCGCGGCAGGTGAGACCCAGAACGTCGGTACACCCGCCTACATGGCGCCCGAGCACTTCACGGGCGGCCAGGTGGGTCCCGCCTCGGACATGTTCGCCTGGGGCACCACCATGGTGTTCGCCGCCACCGGACGGCTCGCGTTCGGCAATGACGAGATGGCGACCGTCATGAACCGGATCATCACCGGTGAGCCGGACATCGGCGACCTGTCCGGGCCGATGCGCGACCTCGTGCTTGCGTGCCTGGCCAAGGAGCCTTCGCAGCGTCCCACCGCGCGAGAGGCCCAAGAGCGCCTCGTGGGAGCGGCCAGCGGCACCTTCCAGGTGGCCGGGGCGGTGCCGCCCCTCCCCACCTTCCCGGGGCTCGCCGTGGAGAACGCGGCGCCCGGACATCCGGGCTCGACGGACCCGAACGCTCCGCCGTCGGTGATGGCGGGAACGTTCCTGCCGCCCGACCGCGTCTCCGACGCGACCGGCCCGCGGAACGCGACGATGCCGCAGCCGCCGCCGTACGGCGAGATGGCGCCGCAGCCGACCGATCCCCGGTACGCGCCGCCGCCGGCTCCCCCAGGGCTTCCAGGGCCGTCCTATGCGCCGCCGGCGGGCGGGAAGAAGCGCGGGCGTCTCGTGCCGATCGCGGCCGCGCTGGCGGTGGCCGCCGTCATCGTGGGCGGTGGCGCGGTATGGGCCGGTACGAGGTCGGGTGGCGGCGGCCACGACGACGAAGGCGTCACGGCCTCCGAACGGAGCCCTGGCGCGGACGGAGGCGCGGCCGGCGCAGGCGGCACCACCGGATCGGCGAACGGCCCGACGAAGCCGAAGCAGCCCGGCAAGGGCAAGCAGCAAGGGCTGGGAAAGGGGCAGGACCCCGCCAACCCTAAGAAGAAGCAGGGCGGCAAGCAGCAGCAGCCGGGCGGGTCGACGCCGACCAAGGGCACCGGAGGCGGCGGGTCCTCGGGCCAGGAGCCGCCCAACAAGTACACGCCGCAGCAGGCGTGCGGCAGCGGCTACAACGTGCAGCGCTCCGTGGCCGGTTCGGGGGGCACCGCCTACCTGCTTTACAGCAACAGCACCAAGAAGAACTGCGCCGTCACGATGAAGACCAAGAACGTCGGCAAGGCCTCCGCGGTCTCGGTCTGGCTCCAGGCCCAGGGCGGCAGCCGCACCGGTGACAGCGGCTCGTACGCCTGGTACGCGGGACCCGTGTACGTGAGCGCACCGGGCGTGTGCGTCCGCTTCGGAGGCAACGGCGCCACCGCCCCCTACGGCAACTGCGGCTGACCCCGGCGTCCGGCCGGGGAGATCGGCCCGGCCCGGAGCACAAGAAGGCACGGAGCGCAAGAAAAGGCCACCCTCGCGCCGGGGTGGCCTCTGCCGTGTTCGTTCTTCGCCCTGGCGGACGGGTCGACGTGCGGTGCACCGTAGCCGACCCGCCGCGTTTCGACGTGCCGTGCGGCCCTCGTGCGGCCGGACGGCGTTGTTTGGCGGTTTTCCTGGAGTGTCAGTTGCGGGAGGCGATGAGGTGGTCGAAGTCGCCGTCCTTGGCACCGAGGATGAGCGCCTCGATCTCAGGGCGGGTGTAGATGAGGGCCGGGCCCTCCGGGTGGCGGGAGTTGCGCATCGCGACCTGCCCACCGGGCAGCTCGGCGATCTCTACACAGTTCCCTTGGGAGTTGCTTCGCCGGGACTTCAGCCACCGCGCCCCGTGGAGCTTGGTCGCGGGCATCCCGTTGTCGTAGTCGGTCTGGAGCATCATGTCTCTCTGAGAAAATCACCAAGAAGCTCGACGGTGCGCTCCGGGGTCGCACTGTCGACGCACAGGCGTTCCATCGCCTGCAGATAGGTGTCGACGTCGTCGCGCTTGTCCAGGTACATGGCGCCGGTGAGGTTCTCGACGTAAACCACGTCCGGCAGGTCCTGCTCGGGAAAGCGCAGGATCGTGAACGCCCCTCCCTCGGCGGCGTGGCCGCCGAACCTGAACGGCATGATCTGGATGGTGACGTTGGGCAGCTTCGACATCTCGATGAGGTGCTCGAACTGGCCCCGCATCACCTCCGGCCCCCCGATGGGGCGCCGCAGCGCCCCCTCGTCGATGACCGCCCACAGACGCGGGGCGTCCGGGCCGGTGAGCCGTTCCTGCCGTTGCAGGCGAAGTTCCACGCGCTGGTCGATCTCGTGTTCGGCGGCTCCGGCGTTGCCCAGGCGTATGACCGCACGCGCATACCCCTCCGACTGCAGCAGTCCCGGGACGAACTGCAGCTCGTACGTGCGGATCAACGCCGCCGACTCCTCCAGGCCCACATAGGTCTGGAACCAGCCGGGCAGCACGTCGTTGTACCGGTGCCACCAACCAGGGGTGTTGGCCTCCCGCGCCAGCTGTATCAGCGCCTCGCGTTCGGCCTTGTCGCCGACGCCGTACAGCGTGAGGAGGTCGTCCACGTCGCGTTCTTTGAAGCTGACGCGCCCGAGCTCCAGGCGGCTGATCTTCGACTCCGACGCGCGGATGACGTAGCCGGCGTCCTGACGGGTCACGCCCTTCTGCTCGCGCAGACGGCGCAGCTGCGACCCGAGCAGGATCCGACGAACCGTCGACCCGCTTCCCGGCGTCTCTGGAGTCACGCCCAACCTCCCGGCTATTCGGCGGACAGCGAACCTAGTGTGCCACTGGCCTCCGTGTCCTGCGGTTACCTCCGATCATCCGCGTGCAGCCCGGTCGCCCCACACCCCCACAACCCGGATGCACGTGCATTGGGCCTTGCATTCGCACGCTACGATGCGTAGGATAACGCACGAGACTTCCGAGCCACGGCTGCACAACGAGATCACTCTGCGGGGTCCGGGGAATGACGTCACGCCAGGCGCACGACGACACGCGGTGGGAACTCGGCTCCCTCGCGGGGCCGGCGGTCCCACGGGACCATGCCGCGCACTCGACGCCCATACCCGAGTCGTGCGATCTCCCTCCGCGCCTCGACGCGGCCGTGACCGCGCTGACGGAGCCCGCCGGGCCCGCGGCCTCCTTCATCGTCCGGCCCGACCCCGAGTCGGTCACCGAGGCCAGGCACTTCGCGCTCTCCCGGCTGTCCGAATGGGGCCTGCAGGCGCTGACCGACGACGTGGGCCTGGTGGTCTCCGAACTCGTCACCAACGCGCTGCGGCACAGCGGCAGGGCGACCTGCGGGCGGCCGGGCGACGACGTGCACCGCGAGGGCGTGTACGACGACCCGGCCGACCCGCTGGGCTCGGCGCCGTCCGCGATCCGGCTGCGGCTCGTGCACCAGAAACCCTGGCTGCTGTGCGGGATCCTGGACGCGAGCCAGGCCGCGCCCCGCCGCAAGGAGCCCGACTACATCGCCGAGACGGGCCGCGGACTGCACCTCGTCGAGTCGTTCAGCGTCCGGTGGGGATGGCGGACCCTCTCCCGCGGGAAGATCGTATGGGCGCTGTTCCGTTCGCCCTGAGGGATTCCGCCCTGAGGGATAACGTCCCGTTCCGCTGGGTATAGGGGACTGTCCCCCCGACGAACGGCAGAGAGGGAGCAACGGTGGAGTTCGCCGTCGAGCACCGCGTCGAAAAAGGTCTCACCGTCGTGAAGATCAGTGGCGAGATCGACGTCTTCACGAGCCCCCGGCTGCGCGAGGAACTGCTCGGCATCATCGACAGCGGCGGGCTGCACCTGGTGATCGACCTGGGCGAGGTCACCTTCCTCGACTCCACCGGTCTCGGCGTGCTGGTCGGCATCTACCACCGGCTCCGCGCGCGCGACGGCTCCATGTCCTTCATGGGAGTGAACGACCGGGTCCGGCGCGTCTTCCATGTGACTCAGCTCACCAAGATTTTCGTGCTGCACCGGTCGCTGGAGGACGCCATCGCGGCCCACGAGGCCGCCGCGCCCTGATCGCCGCGCCCTGATCGCCGCGTTCTGGCCGCCGCGTTCTGGCCGCCGCGTTCTGGCCGCCGCGTTCTGGCCGCCGCGTTCTGGCCGCCGCCGTTCGCCGCGTCCGGCTCCCGGCCCGGCGGCGGCGGAGGACTCCGCTCGCCCCGCTTCTCCGATCGACTTGTCGGCTTTTCTCCTGACATTCAGGGTGGCGTGCCGCGGAGTTATCCACAGTTCGCCGCGAAGGCGCCGTGCCCGGTCGCAACCGGTACGGTGAGTCAGAGATCAAGCCCGCCGCCTGGGCACCGCCCATCCGACGCGCGCGGTGCTGTCGTCAGCCGATCATCGAACGGACGGGAGCGCTCCGTGGCAGAACAGCCGCTGCATGAGCACACGCTCGGCAATGGCCTGCGCGTGGTGGTCTGCGAGGACCATGTCGTACCGCTGGCAGCCGTGAACATCTGGTACGGCGTCGGCTCGCGGCACGAGCGGGCCGGCCGGACCGGCCTCGCCCACCTCTTCGAGCACCTGATGTTCCAGGGCTCCGCCAACGTCGCCGAGGGCGAGCACGCCGCGCTGCTGGAGAGCGCCGGCGCCGCGTTCAACGCCAGCACCTCCTTCGAACGCACCAACTACTACGAGACGGTCCCCATCAGCCACCTGGAACTGGCCCTGTGGCTGGAGGCCGACCGGATGGGCACGCTGCCCGCCGCGCTCACGCAGGCCAACCTCGACAACCAGCGCGACGTGGTGAAGAACGAGCGCCGCCAGCGCTACGACAACCAGCCCTACGGCACCGCGTTCGAGCGCCTGTGCGCCCTCACCTTCCCCGACGGGCACCCCTACGCGCACACCCCGATCGGGTCCATGGAGGACCTGGACGCGACCACCCTCGAAGACTGCGCCGACTTCTTCGGGACCTGGTACGCGCCGGGCAACGCGGTCCTGTCCGTCGTCGGGGACGTCGACGCGGAGAAGACCATCGCGGCGGTCGAACGGTACTTCGGCGGCATCCCCGCCGGCCCGCAGAAGCCGCCGCCCCGGCCCGGCGACCTCGGCCCCCTCACCGGCGTGCGCGACGAGACCCTCGACGAGGACGTCCCCTCCCCCGCCTACTTCGCGATGTTCACGCTGCCCTCCGACGGCGGCGACGACATCGAGGCGGCCGAACTCGCGGTGGAGATCCTCGGCGGCGGATCCGGTTCGCGCCTCTACGACCGGATGGTCCGCCGCGACCAGATCGCCACGGAGGTCTGGGCGGGGGTGACCCGGCTGTCCACCGGGCAGTCGCTGGCCATCGTGGACGCCATCGGCCCGGAACCGGACAAGATCGCCGCCGTGCTGGACGAGGAGCTCGCCCGGTTCGCCGCGGACGGCCCCGACGCCGACGAGACCGCACGCGCCACCGCGCAGGCCGAGCGGGGCTTCCTGGAGCAGACCGAGACGGTCACCGGACTGGCCAACGCGCTCTCCCAGAACGCCACCCAGTTCGACGACCCCGCCCGGGTCTTCACCGCCCCCGGACGGGCCGCGGCCGTCACCGCGGACGCGATCAAGGAGATGGCGGGCCGCTGGCTCGCCCCGGGCGGCCGCACCGCCCTGACCTACGGAGGTACGCCGTCGTGACCGGTCCCAGCCCCGACCTGCCTCCCGGTACCGCGGGCATCGCGCTCCAGCCCCGCCCGGTGCCCGGACCGGTCCCGCCGTGGGCGTTCCCGGCCGGCACCGCGGGCCGGGTCCCCGCCGGGCCCGCCACCCTGCGCGTCGACCTGCCCGGCCGCAACCTCGCCGCGGTCAGGCTCGTGCTGCACTCGGGCGCCGGCCGCGAGCCCGAGGGCCTGGACGGCGTCGCCACGCTCACCGCGCACGCGCTGCTGGAGGGCACCGAGCCCGGCGGCGGCACCGCGCTGACCGCCGCGTTCGAGCGGCTCGGCGCCAGCCTCTACGCCTCCGCCGACCTGACCGCGCTGCGGATCGCGCTGGACGTCCCGGTGACCCGGCTCGGCGCCGCCCTGGAGCTGTTCTCCTCGGTGGTGCGCCGTCCCGCGCTGGACGACGCGGACGTGCGGCGCCTCGTCCGCGAACGGCTGGAGGAGATCGCGCAGGAGGACGCCGACCCCGGCTCCCGCGCCATGCGGGAACTGCGCGCGGTGATGTTCCCCGCCGAGGCCCGCGCGTCCCGACCGACCGGCGGCACCCGGACCTCGGTCGGCGGGCTCCAGGGCTCCGACATCCGCGACTTCTACGCCTCGGTGGTGCCCGCCGAGGCGACCGCCGTCGTCGCGGGCGACCTGGCGGGCACCGACGCCGACGCGGCCCTCACCGCGGCGCTGGAGGGCTGGACCGGCAGCGGCGGGCCGCTCCCGACCGCCGACCGGATCATGCCCGAGTCGGCCGCCCGGATCGTCGTGGTGGACCGTCCCGGCTCCGTGCAGACCTACCTCGCCCTCGGGCACGGCGTGCCCGACCGCTCCCACCACGACTGGCCGTCCCTGGTGGTCGCCTCCCACGTGCTGGGCGGCGGCCTGACGTCCCGGCTCAACGCGGTGCTGCGGGAGGAGAAGGGCTACACCTACGGTGTGCGCGCGGGACTGCTGCGCATGCGGCACTGCGGGCTGTTCATCGCTCAGGGCGCCGTCCACACCGAGGTCACCGCCGACGCGGTCGCGGACGCCCTCACCGAGCTGCGCAGCGTCATCACCCGGGGGATCGACGCCGAGGAGCACGGTTCGTCCGTCCGCGCGCTGGCCGACCGGGCGCCCGCCGAGTACGAGACGGCCCGCGCCGTCGCCGCCGAACTCGCCGACGCGTCCGCCAGCGGGCTCGGCGCCGACTACCCCAGCAACTACCTGGCGGCCGTGCGTGCGTCCACCCCGGACGGCGTCGCCCGCACCTACAACAAGCACATCGACCCCGAGGGGCTCACCATCATCGCCGTGGGCGACGCCGCGCAGATCCGCGAACCGCTGGAGAAGCTCGGCTACGCCCCGGTCACCGTCACCTCGAAGGAGGAGTGACCACCGTCCGCCCTCGCCCCCGCCGGGCCGCGGGGCCAACCCCCGCAGCCCGGCGACACGGCTCAGCAGCACCAGCCGACGGACATCAGCCGTCGATGCCGCCGCAGCCCGACCGCGCGCGGCATCGGCGGAACACGACGTCAACCAGGCACGAGCTGACGACAGCCGCAGGCCAGCACACCACAACGGGCGCAGAGCCGACGGGCACGACCCGACAGTAACCGCCAGTCGCAACACCAGAGACTGGCGGCACGGAGTTGAGGGCGCAGCCCGCCGGGCGTGAGCCCGAGCCAGGCCGACGAGCACGACCTGACCAAGGCCGTGGCCTTAACGCCAGAGAACGACGGCGTAGGACGACGGCACGAGCCGACGGGCGTGCGCCCGAGCCAGGCCGACGAGCTCGACCCGACCGAGGCCGTGGTCTGCGCCAGGGAGCGACGGCGCGTGGCGACAGCACGAGGTGAGGGGCACTGAGTCCGAGCCGGGCCGCATGACCCGGCCGGGGCCGCGGTCTCAGAGCCAGGGGCCGTCGGCACGGGGAGACGGCACGGAGCGAGGCTGGATACGCCGGGCACGCCCGACGGCGGCTACGGTCTCGCCACCACGGACCGACGGCACGGACCGGCGGGACGAGCGAACCGATGGCATGGTGGAATCCGTCTGACATTCGCGGGGGCACGCCCCGCGCGTCGCGAGAAGGGAACGGCCGGTGTCCTACGGGCAGATGGCAGGCGGGCCGTCCGTCGACACGATCCTCGCGGAGCCGAACTGCAAGCCGGGCGGCGTCGTGGCGGGCAAGGTCCACGTGCGCGGCGGCGACCGCCCCCTTGAGGTACGGCACGTCACGCTGGCGCTGATGCCGCGCATGCGCGACGGGCACGGCGAGACGGCGGGTCCGGAGGTCTACCGCGGCGCGCTGACCCGCCGCTTCACGCTGGAGCCCGCACGGCAGCGGGACCTGTCGTTCTCCATCCCGCTGCCGTACGAGCTGCCGTTCACCACCGTCCTCGGACGGGAGTTGCCCGGCTTCACCATCGGGCTGTGCACCGAGGTGGATGTCGCCGGGCAACCTGATCCCGGGGACATCGACCCCATCTCGGTGGAGCCGCTGGAGTCCCAACAGTGGGTGCTGGCGGCCATAGCGAAGCTCGGTTTCCAGATCAGGCACGTCACGTTCGAGGAATCCGAACTGCGGGGCGTCTCGCGGCACCTGCCGTTCCACCAGGAGATCCACCTGGCGCCGCCGTCCGCCTTCCACGGCCGGCTCGACCAGATCGGGCTGACCTTCGTCGCCAGCCCTCGCGAGGTGGCGTTCGTCCTGCGCGCCGAGGACCGCACCGCCCCGTCCGACGAGGCGTTCGGGGTGTTCAAGGTCGGGCACGCCGAAGCCGCCGAGACGGACTGGAACGCGAGGATCGGCAAGTGGCTCGACGAGGCCGCCGCACTGCCTCGCGCCGCCCACGCGAGCCCGCCGCCCGGAGGATCCGCGTACGGCGGGGTGACCTTTCCGCCGCCCCCGCCCTCACCCGGGCAGCCTGCTCCGGGCCCGGCGTCCCCAGGCGGCGAGTACGGCGGAGCGGGTCACGCTCAGTTCCCGCCACCCGGACCGGCTCCCGGCGCACCCCCGGCGCACTTGCAGAGCCCTGGCCACGCGGCCGGTGCCCCGCCCTTCCCGCCGCCGGGCGGCGCGGGCTATCCGGCCCCCGGCGCGCCTGGGCCGTCCGGTCCAGGCTTCCCTCCGCCTCCGCCCGGCCAGTTCGGGCCGTCCGCATTCGGCCAACAATCCGGCGAGGGCGGCCACGGCAGCGCACCCGCCTACCCGCCCGGGGCTCCAGCGCCGGGCCAGGAATTCCCGCCCCCGCCGCCGCCGGGCCAGGGATTCGCCTCACCGCCCGGCCCCGGTATGGGAGACCACGGCGCCGCGCCTGGGTATCCGCCTAGCGGTCCCCCACCGCCGGGCGGTCCCGGACACCCGCCGCAGGGCGCGCCCCCGGCAGCGAACGTCCCGCCGGGGCAGGGCACCCCGTTTCCGCCGCCTCCGCCAGGGCATCCAGGAGCCGCGAACCACGCACCCGGCTTCCCGCCGCCCCCCGCGCCGCATGGTTCAGCCCCGGGCGGTTTCCCACCGAGCGGCGCACCTGGTCTCGGGCTGCCGCCGAACAGCGCTCCAGGCGCCGGTATGCCACCGGGCAGTGCGCCTGGCGTCGGGATGCCCGGCAACGTGCCTGGTCAGCATGCCGCTGGGCCCGCTCCCTACCCGCCGCCCGCGCCTCCGGGTCCGGGGCATGGAGGGCCGTCGGGCCCGCCGCCTGCCCCGCCGGGTCCGCCGCCTGCGCCCGACGGCCCCATGTATTACGCACCGGGCGAGCCACCGCCCGCGCCTCCAGGTCCCGCACCGTATCCGCCGCCTATGCACGTCCACCATGGTCACCACGGGCATCACGGTCACCACCGCCACGGTCCCGGCATCGCCACCGCCGGCCTGGTCGGCGGCGCCGTCGTGGCGGGTGTCGCCGGGGGCATGGCCCTGGACGCCATGGGCGACGTGGCCGGCGACATCGCGGGTGATATCGCCGGCGACATAGCCGGCAACGTCGCCGCGGAGGTCCTGGGCGGCTTGCTGGGCGGCCTCTTCGGCTGACCTCGCCGCTCAGGACGTCGGTCGAGCGTTCGACGGCCCTTCCCGCCGGGCAGGTACGTGTTACTCGAGGGGCACGCCGGACCCGGCGGCGCCCGGATTGAGCAAGTCGTCTCAGCACCACGATGCGCGAGGCCGTCAGGAGGCTCGGCCGAAGCGCACCGTTGGTCGCAGACCGATGAGTCCTGGCTGCCCGCACGGTCCGCACAGGATGAAGACTGACGTCTAGCTCCATCTCGTGTCACGACGACCTGGTGGGAGAGCCGATGCGTGAGCTGGTGGTCGACATGTTCAGCACCGTCGACGGGTACGGCGGCGGCGGACCGAGACCGAAGGCGTACTGGGGGTACGAAGGGCCGGGGCTCTTCGAGTGGATACACGGCCAACTCGAGCAGGAACACGTCACCCTCATGGGCGCCGAAACGTACCGGCGGATGGCCGAGATCGTCGCGACCGGCGACGATCCGACCTTCCCGCGGATGACGGAGCTACCCAAGGTCGTCTTCTCCAAGACGCTCCGGCCGCCGCTCGCCTGGGCGAACACCACGCTCATCGACGAGCCGCTCGAGACGGCCGTGCCACGCCTCAAGGCCATGGAGGACGGTCTCCCGATGCGGACCATCGGCAGCCCGTCGCTGGTGCGCAGCCTCTTCGCGCTCGGCCTGGTCGACCGCGTCCGGGTGATGGTCTTCCCCATGATCCACGGCACCGAGGGCGAGGAGCCGGTCTTCGCCGAGCTGCCCGCGCTCGACTTGGACCTCACCACCACCACCGTGATCGACGACCGTCTCGTCCTCCTCGACTACCGCGTCGCCCGCGACCAGTCGCCCGAATAACGCCACCAGATGACGCCGCCCGGACGGTAGCGCCGGCGCCAGTCACGGCGTCCGCTGATGACACCCGAAGAGGACAGCCAGCGGTGGTGCCGACAACAGCGGCCGACAGCGGGAACTAGCGAGGGTGGCCGGTGCCTCTCCCTGGCTAGAACGGCCGATGACAGCGGACGACGGCGCCCAGCGAGGGTGGGCCAGTGAGGGTGACCAACGGTGGCCAGTGGGGTGACCGGTTCGGGCGGCCGGGGACAGCGGCCGACAGCGGCGTGTGGAGAGGATGGCCGGTGACCGTGCCTGGCGAGGGCGGCCGGTAACAGCGGACGACGGCGGCGCCCGGTGAGGGTGACCTGTGGCTGACAGCGGCGCCTAGCTAGGGCAGCCGGTGGAGCCCTGAACGTCCCTCAAAACGACGGCCCTGTTTACGCGCGTGTGCGCGTACAACGTTGGGCCCTGGCGGTGCTGGAGGAGAGGATCGGATCGGGCGTTGCCAAGGCGCAGGCGCGAACGGCCCGAGGGCCGCGCGACGACGCCGACTCCCTAGACGGACCGTGCCTGGCTAGAGCGGCCCGTGCCCGTGCCTGGCGAGGGCGGCCAGCGACGGTGGCTGATGAGGGCAGCCAATAACAGCGCCTAACAGCGGCGCCTAGCGAGGGCGGACGGCGACGGCGGACGGCGACGGTGCGCGGTGAGTGCGGCCGATGACGGTGAGGGTGGCCGATGACGGCGGATGACGACAGCGGCCCGGTGAGTGTGGCCAGCGACGATGGCCAGTGACGGCGGCTGGCGGCGGCGCGTGGCGAGGGCGACGGTGCGCGTGGCGAGGGCGGCCGGCGACGGCGCCGCGATGAGGACGCCCGGTGGCGGTGGCCGGTGGCGGTGGCCGGTGGCGGTGGCCAGTGGCGGTGGCCAGTGGCGGTGGCCAGTGGCGGTGGCCAGTGGCGGTGGCCAGTGGCGGTGGCCAGTGGCGGTGGCCAGTGGCGGTGGCCAGTGG